>JABDBN010000017.1 GCA_013288625.1 Alphaproteobacteria bacterium
CCCAATCATCATTGGATTGCAACCAAGCTTAACTTTTCAAAAAAGTAATGTGGGTTATCTTGTTGATAGTCCTGAAATTATAATAAAAAAAATGAGCATTTAGGCTTTAAAAACTAGACCAAAATTGTACCGATTTGAGTGATTTTGTAAATTGCTTCAATATTGTGTCAAAACAAAGTAACTCATTGAACCCTCTGTAATTGGTGAAATGAAGCTAACCTATTGTTTATTCTAGAATTTGCTCATAATGATGAGAAAGCCAGAACCAAAACTAGTCCGTTTTTGTACCATTTTTAAAAATAGCCAAATAATTCTAAAATATATCTAATTGAAGTAGTGCCCTGATTTTGCTGTTATTACTTTATTTCTAAACTTCTTAATGCGGCTGCCCTGAGAATCTTCTAGGTGATATTACAATCATGCTTGCCAAACCATTATAAAAATACAATGCTAAAGGTTATATTATGAGTGTGAGCAAGTATGCCTGATTTAAATATTGCGGGGACAGAAATCCCCAGAGGAGAGCGTAAGCGATTTGAAATACCGGTTGCCACACTTTTTGACTATACTCAGCTCAACATTCCCATCGAAGTTATTCGTGGCACAGAAGATGGACCTACAATGTTTATCTCCGCTGCCATCCATGGGGATGAAATCATAGGCACTGAAATTGTTAAAAGAATTCTCGAACGCAAGGAACTGGAGAAGATAAAGGGTACTTTGATTTGTATACCGATAGTCAATCCTTTTGGATACAACAATAACATTCGCTATTTGCCAGATAGGCGCGATCTTAATCGTTGCTTCCCCGGTTCACCTGATGGGTCGTTGGCCGCACGTATGGCGCATACCTTTCTTAATGAAATTGTGTTAAAGAGTCAGTATGGAATAGACATTCATTCTGCAGCCATTCATCGCACTAACTTTCCGCAAATACGATTGGAGATTGGAACTGGTGAAGATCTTCAGCTGGCCAACGCATTTGGTGCGCCGGTAATTCTTCATTCGCCTCTTAGGCCGGGGACATTGCGTAAAGAAGCCAAGGAGAAGGGGATTAAAATATTGCTGTTTGAAGGTGGTGAAGCTTTGCGTTTTGATGACTATGCTATCAATGTTTGTGTGACTGGTGTTCTCAATGTTATGCGTGCGATAAAAATGATACCGCAGCGTAAACACTATGATGCTGTGCACACGGTAGTGGTGGCTAAATCCAGCCACTGGATTAGGGCTAATGCCAGCGGAAGTTTGCGTACTATAAAAAAGCTAGGGTCGTTTGTGCAGGCTGGTGATCTTTTGGGAGTTATCACTGACCCATTTGGTGACCGCAAACTCGAGGTGCATGCGTCTAAGCCAGGGATTGTTGTAGCCGCTATCACCATGCCTTTAGTAAATCGGGGTAATGCCTTGTTTCATATTGCAACCCTGGATGAGATGAAATTTGTTGATGAGAAAGTTGATAAAGATATTGTACTTGACCAGGATATTGATATAGAAAATGAAGACTGGTTTAATAGGAAATAGAAATGCTATTCATATTAATGGTTATCCTGCTAATTTTAGCAGCTCTTTTTTCAGCCGCTGAAACGGCTTTTATCAGTGCGCTCCCAGCCAAAATTCAGAAGCTGAAGATGGATGGAGATAAGCGTGCTATTACTCTATCTAAGCTCAAAGAACATAAGGAAAGAGTGATAGGCTCGCTGTTACTTGGTTTTATATTCCTCAATACTGCATGTACGGCCATTGCTTCAGCTGTGATCATTCATTATCTTGGTGATTCGGTAGAGGCAATTGCGATTGCGACCGGAGTTATGTCTACTATCATCATTATTTACTGTGAGGTTTTGCCCAAAACTTATGCAGTTCGTAATGCTGAACATTTTGCACTCTTTATGGCTAAACCATGTGCGTTCTTTTTGAAAATGATTTTTCCGTTAGTTTATCTTATACAAAAAATAGTTAACTTTACCCTATGGGTTATGCGCGCTCCTAACCACAGTAATATAGATATAGAAGCTTTTGAGATCATTAAGGGTGAGATTGAATTGCACCATGAGCAGGGTAATGTTTTTTCGGAAGACAAGCACATGCTTGGAGCCGTACTCGACTTAGGGAAAATCTCTGTTGATGAAATTATGGTGTATCGTAATGAGATGAAAACTATTTCAATGGATGGTAAAGCCAAAGATATTGCTGAGCAAATCATCTCTAGTCCTTATTCTCGCATGCCAATTTGGAAAGGAAATCCTGAAAATATTATCGGTATTATGCACGTTAGGGATATGCTCACCTTACTTAAAAATAAGGATTATGAGGAAATAACCCACAGCGATATTGAAAGCAAGCTCAAGCAACCCTGGTTCATTCCAAGCACTACTCTCCTTAAAAGACAATTGCAAGCTTTCAGGGATACCCATTCTCATATGGCTATTGTAGTTAATGAATATGGAGACCTTGAAGGCTTGGTCACTCTTGAGGATATAGTAGAAGAAGTTATTGGGCAGATTGAAGATGAATATGATATAATACCTCAGAAGATAGTTAAGAATCGCGATGGGAGTATTTCAGTTCGGGGAGATATTACTGTGAGGGATATTAACCGTGAAATGGATTGGAATTTGAGCGATGAACGCGCAGCAACTATTGGAGGGTTGATGTTTCATATTGCACAACGCATACCTGAGGTAGGTGAAGTATTCTCAGTGGATAGGTATCGGTTACGCCTGCTGAATAAAATGGCTAATAAGATCATGAAGGTCCGAGTTTATAAAGTACATAAAAAACCTAAGAAAAATCCTCACAATCACGCATGAGAACCTATATTTATAATGATCTTGGAGTGGATGCTGAAGCGCTGCGAAACACTATCAATTTAATGGAAGATATAGGTGATAGTGATGTGCACCTTATCAATCATCAGGATATAATATCCGGCACCTGGACGCATGATGCATCTTTTCTAATTATGCCGGGAGGTGCTGATCTTGGATATGCGGAGAAATTAAATGGTGAAGGCAATGCAATCATAAAACGCTATGTGCAAGGAGGCGGAGCCTATTTAGGAATTTGTGCGGGCGCCTACTATGCTTCTCAGTTTGTCGAATTCGATAAGGGTGGTGAACTGGAAGTATCCGGGCACAGGGAGCTGGCTTTCTTTCCAGGGAAAGCAGTCGGGCCTCATTTGGCAAAATATGACTATTTGTCGCGCAGTGGGGCGCGACTAGCTCTGCTTACGCTCAATAGTGAATTCTCTGATAAGAGTGCTTTAGTTTACTATAATGGTGGCGGTTATTTTGCTGACGCGGAAAGCTTACCCAATACCCAAGTATTGGCCTGGTATAAAACCAATCATGCTGCAATTATTCGGGTGCAGGTAGGTCAAGGGCAGGCCATTCTCTCTGGCATTCATTTTGAATACGCCCCAGAACTGCTTGATAGTTCTGATGAATATCTGGCTCTCTTGATACCAGAGTTATGTAAAGCAAACCCTACGCGAAAGCGCATGGCAAAGCAAATAGTGGCGAGTTTGAAAGCCAGATAATTCTAAAGTTCTGATTGTAAATAAGATAAAAGCTGTATATATTCCCTTTTTAATTATGGGTATGTTATTATGAAGTCAAATCCAATAAAAACACTAGATGAGCAATTTATTGCTGCTGTGGTGTCTGAAAATTCAAAAGCAGCAGACGTACTGGCATTAATAGACATGGGTGCAAAAGTTAATACTAGAAACCAATTTCAATGCACAGCTTTAATGTATGCAACTGATAATTATAAGTTAACAGAGCAATTAATTGCTAGAGGTGCAGACGTTAATGCTATTGGCACAAAGGGTAGATGTGCAGCGATGATGGCTGCAATGATGACTCATAAAGATTCATTAAAATTGATTTTGTCGTACCAGTCCCTCGAGCGTAAAGCCATTATAAAACGGCATGCTCTAGAAGACGATGCGTTAAACAAAGCTCTTGTGAAGTGTTTGGGAGCTGATATGGATAAAGCACTAAGCTCTCCTCCGCTTGGAGTTTTACCAGCTTTTATACCAGCAGATAGCCCGCTCTTAACCTCATCGTCTATGCCTACAGTTACACAATCTGCAGATGTACAACCCATGGAAGATGCACTCCATATTTGGATTAGGCCACCAGCTGCGAGTGAGTCAAAAGTACAGGGCATAAATTAGTATCTAACTTAAATTTCAGATTGAATGAACGACAAAAACTCTCTATATTTTCTGGAGAAATTAAGAGGAAATTACTATGAAAGCAACACATGATAAAACTAATGAAGATGATATGCAGCTTCTAGAGCCATCTCATGCAGAAGCAACTAAAGCTGCAGAAAAAGGGGAGAGAATTATTTTTACCCAGCTTTTATTGAAGATGTCGCTTGAGGAAAGAGAAGATGTTATGACATTACTGTTAACTACAGCTAATCTAGATCTAGAATTTATTTTATGGGTCAATGAACTCGATATTAATACATTGACTCATAAAACAGATAACATACTTAATGGGATTATATTTGCCCAAAGAGTTGTAACGGAGGCTATATCAGCCGATACTTTGCCTCATAACCCTAGTGGAGTGGCGCAAGTCCCTTTGCCAGCTGATAGTACTCATCTCAACTCATCATCGTCGCTTTCTACTGGAACTTCTTCGACTACTCAGCCTGCGGTTGTTCGAACAGGACAAGCTACAGTGCAGGTAAGTCAGGTTCAATCAACTGCTGCTGTGACTGAGTCAAGAGAGCAGGGGTTATAGATTTTTGATTGAATGCGAAATTAAGGTCAGATATAATTCCTTTATCAATTAAGAGGAAATTTTAATGAAAGAAGAAAATACCCAAGATAAATCGCAACTACTAGTTGCAGATGTAGTCATACCGCTTATATCAAACATACCGCAAGGTGATATGCTTAATGCTTTGTCGGATGGCTCACCATATGAGCCAGCAGGAGCAGTGCAGGCTATCTTGACCACAACTAGTCCTAATCTCAGCACATCGACAGCGCTTACTTCGGGAACTGCTGTAGATCAACGGTCGCGAAGTCATTCAAGATCGAATGCTGCAATTGATTCAAAAGGAATTGGGTTAGAAGCTCCTTCAAAATCTGCAACTGAACGTCCATTCCATGATAGATCAACACCACTAGATGGCAGCAGAAAAGGCTTAGCTGGGTTTAAGCGCTTTTAAATCTAGGTTCACAGGGGTTTTAATATAATTGACATTGTTGGACTCGGCTTTGCCAAAGCTTCCGGCACGAATATTCACTTGGATTGAAGGGAATAATAGTTTAGGTACTGGTTTACCATGGTCTCTGGCATCTCTGGTCTTTATATATTGCTCCTCACTCACTTTGGAGTTGATAAGAATATTCTTTGATTTCTCCTCAGCAACAGTAGTTACGCAAGCCGGTTGCCTTCCTTCAGGTGGATAGTCATGGCAGCAATAAATTCGGGTATCATCAGGCAATGACAAAATCCGCTGAATGGAGTGATATTGAGTTTTAGCGCCTCCGCCGGGAAAGTCGGTGCGGGCCGTGCCAACGTCAGGCATAAACAGGGTGTCGCCTATGAAAACTGCCCCATCTACATAATAACACAAGCAAGCGGGCGTATGTCCTGGAGTGTGCATCACTTTTATATTGGTGCTTCCTAAAGTGAAAACTTCATTATCCTCAAAAAGTTTGTCGAACTGTGAGCAATCAAATGGTGTGTCAGCATGGGTGTTAAATACAGGCACCCATAAATTTATAACCTCATTGATGCGGGACCCGATACCAATCTTCCCACCAAGTTCGCTTTTAATATACGTAGCAGCAGAAAGGTGATCAGCGTGGATGTGGGTTTCTAAAATCCACTCCAGTTTTAGATTTCGGCTTTTAATATACTCGATAATCTTATCAGCTGACTGAGTTGATGAGATGCCATCATATATATTGTAGTCCATAACCGAATCGACAACTGCGGCATGCAATGAGTTTTTATCGGTGATAATATGAGTAAAAGTCGCGGTGTTGGGATCGAAAAAGCTTGCGATTTCTATGGGCATTATTTAATTATTCCATGGTAGTTTTTTCATGAATTCCTCAAAGCCACACCACCCGGAAAGCCCATTATAGATTAACGAACAGCCTAAAATAAAAGGTACCAGATAGAAAATTGGGTAAATTAAGCCTAATAAAATCCCTACAGCTATTAAGCCACCCACAATGATATTCTTTTGGCGACTCACGCTCATGCAACTCATATCACCAGCGCCCTTTTGAACTGTCAAGCCAGCCTTTTTCCAGCTTTCAATGCCGCCATCAAGTGAATAAACTTTAAGCTTCGGGTTTTGTTTGATCAGTTTGTCGCAAGCATCAAGACTTCTCCTACCCAAGCGACAATGAATGACCACATACTTTTTCTCATCAGCAAAATCTTTAGGGTTAAATTCATTTAAAGGTATTGATTTTGCGCATGAGATGCATTCCTCAGCATGTTCATCAGCTTCTCGAACATCGATGAGAACCGCTTTTTTCGCATCAAGCCACTTCTTGAGCTGCTCAGGCTTTACAGTTTTAATACTACTCATTTTAATCCTTTGGTTTCATTGAAATAATATAGACAACATTGCCTAACATTATTATAAAGCGCAAGTAAATATTGCTCCTCAAATTTTAGAAAGGTGAGGATGAAGCATCTTTCCAAAATATCGTAGTTACAATGCCTAGCATAAGCCAATCCTATATAATCAGATTGATTATTAATGAATTCTATGCTACAGTATAATTACGCTGGGACTGCGTCTGATCGCAGGATTGGGGGGAGACTTCCGACCCGGCGTCTCTTTTCTGTTATCCCTAAGTTATGTTGCTCTTAATTGGAATATATATAAGTCCATATCCCTCTATTTTTCCATATCGAGATGTTCTAATAAGCTTATAGACTTATAACTTGCTACAGTTTTAAACAGTTTGAAGCGGAGTTCATTACGCTCCTCAATATCGAGATGGAGTAGGCTGTTTTCAGGTTTTTTATTGTTAGGAATAAAGTAACGCCATTTGATTTCGCCAGTTATCTTATATGTCTCTTTTAATCGTTTTAGGTCGCCAGATAGCTTGGGCCAAATCTCTTCGGGGATTATAAGGCCTCCGAGCACAAAATTCTTAGGCCCTGATTTACCAGGAGATGATGGGTTGCCACTTTCATCGATAAACAACATGTGCATAGGCTATCACCTAATAATTAAATCAGCACAATAGCTTGCGCTGATAATACATTATTTTTATTAATCCGCAACTATAGTTGATAGACTTACAACTAAGAACATTTAAATGATTATGGTATCTACTTTACATATAGATATAATTAAATATAAACTTAATAATATAGATTGATTTTGATATTCATGTGCTAAAAGAGTCGGATCATATTATTGCTAAGTATATTGAAAGTGGTCAATATTATAAGGATGGCCATGAATGGTATGCTTCGAAATACCTAGGTCTCTATCCTGTACGGGCGTTCACACTTGTGATTATTGTCGCGTTAACGCTGGCGGTTTTGGGAATGCTATATTCATACAGGCTGAATGTTGTAAGCAAGCAATTTCCCTTTCCTATATTTGCCTATGATGAAACCAAGTATTTTCCCTTTATAAAGCCTTTGGCCAAAGAAAAAGAGCCAATAAGTACCTCGGTATCTAGATATCTTCTCAAAAAGTACGTTGAGTTCCGCGAAAACTATAATTATAAAGACCAGCTGGGCGAGCAAAAAGACATATTAACCAAAAAGATACAGGCGTTGTCTTCCCGCAAAGTATTTAGGCATTATATGGATTATGTTGATCCGGAATCCAACCCACTAAGCCCATTAGTGCTATATAAAAATAAAACGACCAGAGAAATTGAAATTACCAATGTTGTGTTTGGTAGTAATAATGAAGCTGAAGTATATTATAAGGCTGAAGTAAAAAACCAAAAGGGTGATAGCACGGTAACTGAATGGAAAGCGATTATGTCTTATCGGCTTAGCGATATTTCCAAAGTAATGGAGAAGAAACATAATTTATCGTTCCTTGTTACAGATTACAAAACTATTAAGTTGTAAATATTTTTATGATGTGGGATAAGTAAAATAGCTAATTCATACAGTATAAAGTCATGTTAAGAATCATTGTTGTTTTGTTTTTGATTGTTATGCCACTATTGGTGGTAGCTAGCGCTATTCCAAGACCTATTGGAGGTGAAAACAGAATTAAAATTATAAATTATACACCTAACACAGTATTTAAATTTGTTGGTCATTATGAATTCCAATCCATAATTGAATTTGCTCAAGACGAAGAAATCGAAACTATTTCTATGGGAACACCAACTCCTTGGCTGATCGTGCCAGCTGGTAATAGAATCTTTCTCAAGCCTGTCGAAGATAATGCTACGACCAATATGACGGTGATTACTAATAAACGTATGTATTTCTTTGAAATGCATGCGGAAGAGGCGACCAGCGTCAATGATGATAACCTTAATTTTGTTGTAAAATTCGTGTATCCAGATCAATTTTCAGGTATTAATAACAGCTCTACTACTACTGCTGCGGGTGTATCGCAACTCAGCAGTGCCAGCGGCCCTGATATGAGCCACCCTGAAAAATACAATTTTAAATACACGATAAGCACAGGCGAATCAGGAGTAACTGAGCCTCTAATGATCTTTGATGATGGCGAATTTACTTATATGAAGTTCCCGGATATAAATGCCGAGCTGCCTGCTGTCTTTTTAGTTGACTCAGAAAATAAGGAGAGCTTGATTAACTTCCGTATAGATAACAATTACTTAGTTGTTGAAAGGGTGGCTGATCGCTTTACTTTAAGGCATGGCAACGAAGTGGTCTGCGTATTTAATGAGGCAGGCAGGTATGCAAAAGCTAAAATTAAGAAGAATTACTGGTTATTCTAATGTATTATAAGTTTGGCGATTGATAATCTTGGTAAGAGAGCAGGGTGGCAAAAAGTAAAATTCAAGTTCGGAATATGCGAAAAACCTTTGGTAATAAGAAGGTTCTGGAGGGTATTGACTTCGATGTGGAAACCGGTAAATCTTTTGTAATTGTCGGAGGTTCGGGCACTGGCAAAAGCGTTCTAATAAAGTCTATTATTGGTCTAATAATGCCTGACAAGGGAAGTGAAGTGTTTATTGAAGGTAAGGATATTACCTTTTTGCCACTGTCTAAACGCGAGGATCTCATTAGCAGATACGGTGTTTTATTTCAGGGTGGCGCGCTTTTTGATAGCCTTTCAGTCTGGCAGAATATTGTCTTTACACAGCTGCACCAGAAGCAAATGAACAAGCCCGAAGCTAAAGCCAAAGCAATCAAAAAATTGCAGCTTGTGGGTTTGGGATCTGAGGTTGCTGAGCTTTTTCCAGCTGAACTTTCTGGAGGGATGCAAAAACGTGTAGCCCTTGCGCGTGCTATTGCTACTGACCCCGATATTATCTTTTTTGATGAACCTACCGCAGGGTTAGATCCAATCATGTCTGGAGTAATCAGTGAACTGATCTCCAAATGCTCACATGAGCTAGGGGCCACAACAATTACTATCACTCACGATATGAATTGCGCGCGCCGCGTTGCTGATAATATTGCCATGATTTACGATGGGAAGTTTATCTGGCAAGGTGAGGGCAAAGACCTTGATGATTCTGGAAATACTTATGTTGACCAATTCATCCATGGCCGTCCAAGTGGGCCTATTAACCTGGCTTAGAGATTAATTTGAATGGCCAGGAATTGGTGGACGGGGGAAATTTCCCTTGGGGCGCGACTCATCTTTTACTAAGTCAACGAACTTTGGTTTTTCTTCTTTGTGATGCGGTTCTTTAGGCTTGTTGGCGGAACTTTCGTCTGGTGTTGCACTCCCTAGTACCGTATCCATAACTTCTTCAACAAGTACTTTGCTTTCCTTATCCGCCCGCCTACTCTCTTCTGCCTGGGCAAGTTCTATAAATGGCTCCAAGCGCATGCGATAGTGCTTTTTGCCATTTATTATCTCAACTTCAATATCTGGATCATTTACATCAAAACTAGGTAAATCATCTACATATACAGCTAAACCGCCAACTTCCGCGCTGCTTTCAGCAACAACCGCATCCTGGCTAGGCATGCTGCGAAGTTTCTCAGTAACTTCTTTCATGATTAAATCTACATCAGGCAATCTGCTCATAAGCTTTTGCACGTCTTCTGTCGAGAGCTTAAGTTCTCCGACCTGCTTCTCTACCTCTTTCTGCGCTGCTTCTTTTAGAGCAGCAGAATCTCTATCATCGGCCATATAACCCCCGCTAAATCACTAGTGCTTATATTAAGGTAGCACACTTTTATGCACAATCTACTTAAAATACTAAGGGAACCACAAGCTAACTACCTGAGAAATACACAATTATGTTAAAATCAAAAGTGCTAGGGGTTGTTTTTTTGAATAGTGCTACTATATATATATTAAACAAAATGAGTTAAGCCATGGCAAGAGTATTAAGATTTGACCCGGAACCATACCCAGTTCTGCCTTTACGCGATTTGGTGGTTTTCCCTGGCATGATTGTTCCGCTGTTTGTTGGCAGGCAAAAATCTGTAAAAGCATTGGAACTGGCTGCTGCTGTTGGTAATCGCATGATGCTTGTTGCCCAGAAAAGCTCAAACAATGAGGATCCAAAACCCGATGAGTTATATAAGGTAGGGGTTGTGGGTGGTATACTTCAGGTAATTACGCTGCAGGATAATACTTTGAAAATTCTTGTTGAAGGCCAACAAAGAGTTCAGGTGGCAAAATATGATTCAACGAACGGTGTACTTAAGGCTTTCGTCAGGCCTATCCATGATGCAATTGAAGTCACTGAAGATGAAATCAGCATGCTTCGCCGCTCGGTTATGGAACAATTTTATCACTATGCGCAGCTCAATACCAAAATTAATCCAGATGTTATTGGCAGCCTTAATAGTGTTTCCGATATATCTAAATTTGCAGATGTTATCAGTGCTCACCTCTTTTTAAAAGTGGCAAACAAACAAGAGCTTTTGGAAAGCACAAGTGTATCCAAAAAACTGGAAAAGATTATAGGATTTATTCAGCTCGAAATTGAGATGATGAATACTGAACAGAAAATTCGCACCCGTGTTAGAACCCAAATTGAGAAAAACCAAAAGGATTATTATCTTAATGAGCAGTTAAAAGCAATTCATAGAGAATTAGGTGAGGAAGACTATAAGGAAGAAGTTACTCGACTAGCGCAAAAGATTGCGGCATTAAAACTCTCTGCCGAGGCGAAAGAGCGATCAGAAAGTGAGTTGAAGAAACTAAAGTTCATGAATCCTATGTCTTCTGAGGCAGCTATAGTTAGGAATTATCTGGATTGGGTTATCAATTTGCCCTGGCAAGAATATAGCAAACTCAATAAGAATATTAAAAAAGCCGAAGCGGTACTTGATCGCGATCATTTTGGCCTGGAAAAAATTAAGGAGAGAATCCTGGAGTATCTGGCGGTAAACCTGAGGACTAACAAACTCAAGAGTCCAATTATTTGCTTGATTGGTCCCCCAGGGGTTGGTAAAACCTCTTTGGCAAAATCAATTGCTGCCTCCACTGGCCGAGAATTTGTTAAAGTCTCACTGGGTGGACTAAGAGACGAAGCTGAAATCAAAGGACATAGGCGCACTTATATAGGCTCAATGCCTGGAAAAATTCTGCAGGCAATTCGCAAATCTAAAAAAAGCAACCCGGTTATGCTTTTGGATGAGATCGATAAAATGAGTTTTGATTACCGGGGAGATCCAGCTTCAGCTATGCTTGAAGTCCTAGACCCTGAACAAAATCATATTTTCAATGATCACTATCTTGAACTCGACTATGATTTGTCGCAGGTTATGTTTGTTGCTACTGCAAATAGCTTTGAAGGTATTCCAAGGCCACTTATGGACAGGATGGAAATCATCAGACTTTCCGGATATACCGAGGAAGAGAAAATTGCCATAACTGAGAAGTACCTCATTCCTAAACAAATAGAAGCTCATGGAATTAAGCCGAGAGAGCTGGTTATTACGCGGGATGCTGTTGTTGAGATTATCAGGTATTATACGCGTGAAGCCGGTATGAGAAATATGGATCGCAATATTGCCAAGCTTGCCCGCAAAGCTATTAAGGAAATAATGCTAAATAAAAAAACGAAAATTAAAATTACAGCCAAGCAGATTGAAAAGTATCTTGGTGTGCGTAAATACAATTTTGGTGAAGTTGAGCCTAATAACCTTGTAGGTATAACTACTGGTCTCGCTTATTCAGAAGTGGGTGGCGATTTGTTGGCAATTGAAGCTGTAGTGCTTTATGGCAAAGGTGGGGAAGTTAAGATCACTGGAAAGCTTGGTGAAGTTATGAAAGAATCAGTGCAGGCTGCTTTAAGTTATATTAGATCCAGAGCCACTGATTATGGCATAAAACCTTCGATCTTTAAAAATAAGGATATTCACGTACATGTTCCGGAAGGCGCTACTCCTAAGGATGGGCCATCGGCCGGGATTGCTATGTGTACCTCAATTGTTTCGGCGCTAACTGGAATTCCTGTGCGTAAGGACATAGCTATGACTGGTGAGGTGACATTGCGCGGGCGTGTGCTCCCTATTGGAGGTCTAAAGGAAAAGCTTCTGGCAGCCTTGCGTGGTGGTGTTAAAAAAGTTCTTATACCAAAAGACAACTATAAGGATCTTGAAGAGATTCCTGATAACGTCAAAGAAGGGATTGAACTGGTCGCCGTAGAAACTGTGGATGAGGTTTTAAAGCATGCTCTCGAAAGAAAGCTGGTGCCAATTATCTGGTCTGAAGAAGATGAATTCACAAAAGATAATTCATCAATAAACCGGATTGGAATGCGGCCTAACTAAGTTACTGTCTGGTGAATTCTCCGCCTGGGGTAGTATCATGGAATCTGTCTTTCTTTTTAGGTTTAATGGATTTGCCTTTTTGTTTGGTTTTAGGAGGCTCTGTAAAAGCCAGGTCTGCTCCAGTTAGAATTGTTGATGGTAAATTCTCGGTTGGCTCATTTTGCCTGGCGGGTTGTTCGATAAATGGTGGCATTTCAACTTTTGCTGGTGCACTATGGGTTTTAAGCCCCAACAAAAGTTGTGCCAACATTAATGTGCTATTTAGATCAGGATATCTGGGCGTAAAGCCAGCATCATGACTTTGCACTGTTACTGGTTCAGGCCCTGCTGGCAACTTAGGAACTTTTGCATTTTGGTCTCCGATCAGATGTGGTATAGTAGCTGTACCTGCTGGTTCTGTAAGCGGAGTTGGCGAATATACAAGAATATCGATTGCACTATTTTTATGAATTGTGTCTAGCATCTCTAGCTTTCCAGCCTTTGTAACTGCATCGATCAACAATCTCCTAAACGTTGGATTATTAAGCTTGTGGCTTTTAATTGCCAATTCAACAACACTGTCTAATACTAATGAAATTGACTCGCTATCAGTAAGCATTTTACCAAGCATTTCAGTTCTATCGCTTTTAACTGCTTCGAGTATTGCTTGTTGCATTCCATCGGAATCTGGCCTTATGTAGGGAAGTATTTTGTCAAACATAGCCTTCCTGTTAATTCTTACTGTCGCTATAAAGGCCTGCTCAATTGCAAACGGATCCGACGACATATAAGTTAGCATTGCGTCGAACATCTCAACCCTTTTATGTTTAACCGCTTCAGCCAAAGCCTTTTCCATCGCTCCTGTATCCTCGCCAATTAGCGGTAGAAGCTTGTTAAATACTGGTATCTTATTATTTACTACAGCTGACTCAAAAGCTTTTTTCATCGCAGATGATGTCGTCTCAATATAAGGTAACATTTTGATAAATAGAACCTTATTCCCGCTTTTGATTATTGAGTTGATCAGGTTATTTATTGTATGTTCGTTAACGTCTTTGAAAATAGAAACGTCTTTAATACCCTTGCTAAATTTCTTTATTAAAAAGATATGCTCCTTATCTAAGGCGCTGGTAAGGCGCGTAAGGGTTACTTCTCGTTCTATGGCTGATAACTTCCTTAGAAGCATATTCTTGGTTCCCAATGCTTGTATTTCAGAAGCGCTATAGACTTCTTTGGCCTTAGCTAATAACATTTCGGCCAGTGCTATAATCTCTTTTTTTCTCTCTAATATCGCTTCAAACGTGCCTATGACTTTATCATTGCTACCTGGAGGTAGTTCATAGGGTTTTAATTCCACTTTATCACCTAAGCTCCAGCTGAAATCGATAACTGCAGCTATTTGCACATTCTCTTTTTGTCTAACGCCGAGGTTCGCCATATGCATGTCACCATGCTCAAGAAATCTAGCTGTTAGGCTTATTTTTTCAGCGTCTTTGAATCTTTGTACTTTAGGTTGATTGTACTCAACCCAGCCAAGCATATAGGATTGCACGGAAAGCATATCCCCATTTTCATCTATAATGCACCCATTAGGCCAACAGTCTTGTGGTATCCCAGCATCCGATATGTGTTCCTTCGCGGTTTTAAAGTTCTCTATTGCTCGTGAAGCTGTGTAAACCTTTCCAGTTTGATCCCGAAGTAACTGCACTTGAGGAGCAGATTCCCCGAGCAATAACCTTGCAATATTGCTGCCAACATACTCACTTACTGTCTCTTCTAGATCCATTTTCTTTACAAAGTACAGTGTATCTGGATCTTCTCCGGGCATCACAAACTCAGGTCTTAGCTTGTAAACCCCCCCTTCCTGATGCCCA
Organism: Alphaproteobacteria bacterium; assembly: GCA_013288625.1. GTDB lineage: Bacteria > Pseudomonadota > Alphaproteobacteria > Rickettsiales > Midichloriaceae > JABDBN01. Next base: position 14,768 of record JABDBN010000017.1, read on the forward strand.
GATGGCTTTTTCGCAAACAGCTTATAATTCTCAAATTTGCCAATTTTATCTTTGCTCACTAAATGCCTTTAAAAACTCCATCATGATTAATTTTTGCACATAAAAGTTAATAGGTTGTTAATGTATGGTATTTATTGACTGCAACGCGATATTTCGCTATAATTCTTGGTGAAATATTAAATAATAAACGATCTTATGCGCTCTAAGTACGATAGAATTTATTCAGGAATTTTTGGGCTTTCCAGCCTTTCTCCTATAGATGAGTATGCATTGCGCAATATAAGCAATGCTATCATGAATGCCGAAGTGTTAATGCAGGCTATACCTCAATATAAGCATGATGGGAACTTAGATATCCTGGCTTTAATTCACCTGCATTATCAGAATCTTGGAGCAGCACTGGAGAACATTCCTTATGAAACCCGAAAGCAGTACAAAGATTTGGGTGCAATATATGGCGAAAGCCAACATAGCAAATCTAAGAGCTTTACCCTGCGGTCAACAGTAGCGCACTATAAGAGCTTTTATGATCTGCATGCTAATTTTAACACTGATGCTGCAAATAATATCATGGAGGAAGCTCGTGAGACTTATACAGCGTTAATCACTGTGGTTGATGAGTTTAATATACCTGCATCTCTGAGAAAGCTAATAACAGATCCTGTTAAGGATAAGGGTGCCTTGCTTCATAGATCAAGTGGATTCGTATATACAGCAGGCCAGCGTACAGATAATAATTCCCCATTAGATCTGTTTTCAAATTGCCAAGAAGTTATGTTAGTGACAAACCATTGTCTATCAATTGCAGGCAATATAAATAATTCACTTCCTATGCAATCACTGGTGATTTTAGCCAGACAGTTTATCGGGGAAAATCTCCGTCAGGCTTACTATGTCTGCCCAAGCGATATGAGTGCTTTCCTTGTTAGGGTTGATTCAGTGAGAAGAACGAGAAATAAGATGGCTCACAAGTCTATTATGTTTGAGCAAGGAGCTGATGACCCAGATGATTTAGTAAGAAGGTATACCGGGGTTTATAACAACCATAGCCAGGATTTTGACACACAAATTAAAGCTTTAAGAGAAGATGCTGAATCTAAAAGACCACCTGAAGCTGAAACCGGCTCGCGCTATGCTCCTTTATCTGTGCATGTACAAGCTGAGCTGCCAGAATATCCGGCTTTGGACTCTCCGGCTTCTGGCTCTTCATCTTCATCATCATCTTCTTCTGCAGCCTCTTCAGCAGTATCAACAGCATCATCTTCCTCGCCTGTCTCTGCATCGCTCTCATCAAATGTAATTAATGAATTTCGTAGATACGTTCTAAGCAGACTAAATGATGCAGCTCATAATGCTTTAAGTTTGAAAAGTATCTCTTGGGATATAGATGTTTTATATCATTTGTGTATGGTTCTTTTGGGTGTAGTGGATGAAAATGATCATAGAAAAACTGCTGATGAAATTCAAAGAGATCTCACAACTTTAAGTTATATTATAGATAACTTTCATCTCATTAGTGACGGTGATGGTAAGGATTTAATAAATTATCCTATGCCTTTTGATTATGCAGGTCCTATTGATTCGCCGGAGACAACTCAAAGATGTCACCAATTCCTTGCAAGCTGCCCATATAGAGCAACGGCAATCATTTTGTCGGAGGAAAAACGTTCTGAAAAAGTAGTTAAAACTATTTACCAAAGTCTGATAGTTTATGCTGTTGTTACACAAAATGTAGCGGCAACTAGATTATTTTTGGATAGAGGAGGGCAGCCCAATAGCTTCGTATATTGTATTGATGATCGCACTTTACCGTTAGTATACCATGCTGTTATCAATAATAATGAGGGGTGTGCTCTTGAGCTAATGGATCACGGAGCTATACTTAATCGCCGTATGATGCCAGCTACTGTAACAGTAACATTTACTGGCGAGAAGAATTTTGAAAAAGCTGTGGATGTTTCAAATTACTCTACGTTTGAGCGTATGTACCGGGAATCAGTAAGCTCAAGGTTGTTAACAGCATACATAAGCATTGCCGAAAAACATGAATTTGAGTGTCCTAAAGTATTATGGAATGCCTTTAATCAATCAGTCAGATTTAGAAGCAACAGTAGCGAATCCATTTTTTTACTGCAAAATACAGCCAAGGTTTGCTATGAGAGATGGGGACTGAGTTATGCGCGATATCTCTTTGAATGCGCTACAACAAAAGAAGTATATAAACTTGCAAAACAGCGAAGTAAAGTAACTGTATCTTCTAGCTTCTATAAGTTATGGGATGAACTTTCGATAACACATCCTGAGTTTCATCAAATAGCTATGGTATTCCTCAATATTGGGGCCATCATAAAGAATAGCATGGAGGGTGGTTGTATTTTGCATACCATTATACTGTTCGATCAGAACTTAGTAGAATATTTATGTTCTACAGCGCGGCAAACAATTGGAACGCAATTAAAAGAAAAGCCTAAGTTAGAAGATAAATCAGCAGAAGCTGAGTATGCAAAAGACATATATACCCCGGGCATTCTTGCTAAGAGGTTAGGCAAAATAGATGCATTTTATGCAATTGACTTGTTTGTAAGGCTGACTGGTATTTTTACAATTGATAAAATAGCACCTATAATCATGGGTTATAGGTATGATAGCGATGAAATCCAAAAGGTGCAAAGCAGCTCTTTTTCACCACAAGCTCATGAAACCTGCGAGCCTTTAGGAATTCAAATTATAGACTGGAGAAAGGAAGCTCAAAGTTCTTTCGTAAATTCATATATGGGACGGATACAGTTCGAGAACTCTATTAGAGAACTCTAGTAATGTAATCTCACTTAACCACCCCATTAATAACCTTATGAGCGAGCTTCTCATCCCTGCTAGCGCAGGTTTTGCTGAGCTTATTTAAAGCTGCAGTTATTGTGCCCAGTCTTTTGGCTTTTGGGTTCGCCAGGAAGATCTCGCTGCACTCAGTAGAAGCAAGCGCCTCGTGTTCGGTGACCAGAATCTCGTGGAGCTTCTCGCCCGGCCTTAGACCAATGATATTGATCTTAATATCGATGTTGGGTTTTAGCCCCGCCAGCATTATCATATGAGTGGCCAAATCCAGGATTTTAACCGGCTTACCCATATCCAATACATAAACGCGAGCGTTATGGCTACTGTGTTGAAAGGCTGAAGCCTGAAGCACCAAGCCAACGGCTTCCCTAATGGTCATGAAGAAGCGGGTCGCGTCGGCATGGGTTACTGTTAATGGTCCACCGCCTGCTATCTGCTTTTCAAACAGCGGTACTACAGAGCCGTTAGAGCCTAGAACATTGCCAAACCGCACAATGCTGATTTTAGTTTTCTTGGGGGTTTGCGCCTGGCAATAAAGCTCAGCAAATTTTTTAGTAGCCCCCATGAAGCTGCTTGGGTCAACGGCTTTGTCGGTGGAGATCATCACGAACCTTTCAACATTAGCTGTTAGTGCTGCATCAATGATATTCTTGGTGCCAAATATATTGGTTTCAATCGCTTCAATTTTATGCGCCTCCAGCAAGGGAACATGCTTAAGGGCTGCTGCATGGAACACAATATCCGGCTTGAATGCGGTAAAAATCTTTTCAACGACTTGCCGGTTTCTAATATCGCCAAGGGTTACCTGCTTTTTTATATGGGGAAATTTATAACAGCATTCCTGTTCAATTTCATAAAGTAGGAATTCGGAGTTATCCATTAAGCATATCTTAGCCGGTGCAAACTCAACCACCTGGCGGACGATTTCTGACCCGATAGAACCACCGGCTCCGGTTATCAGAACATTCTTGCCCTTGATCATGCTTTGGATGCTGTCTTTATCTAAAACCCGTTGTGAACGCTTAAGGAGATCTTCCAATGGAATAGGTTGCATGGGAATATTTCCGGTAGGATTATGATGCAGTTCAGTAACTTTGGGAATGCGAGAGACCGGAATGGATAGCTTGTCTGCAATCTTCAAGAGTTTCTGGAGCTTACCACCAAGGTAAAATTCCGAGCTTACTAGCAGACGGGTAGGCCGTTTCTTTTTTTTGGTTAGCTTGTTGACCACTTTCTCAATGTCTTCCAGATCACCAAGGATTGGGATATTGTAAACCCTTCGCCCAATGTTTTGCTTAGTATCTATAATCCCAACCACCTTGTAACTCGCGTTATTGAGTCGGTTGAGTTCGGATATAAAAAACTCAGTGCTGGAACCCAAACCAACAATAATAATAGGTGACCTGGTTGTATCGCTGGCCGAAAAAATATAGCGCAAAGACTTGTCATGATAAATGCGGTATAAAGCGCGAGGCAAAGATATAAAAGTTATGAGTAAAAACCAGTCGATCACGATTACAGATCTTGGAAGATCTTCCAATCTATGCACTATAAACGTAGCAAGGAGGAAAAGAAGTATAGCTATGCTTGCAGCTTTAATGATATCAAGAAGGTAGATATAATTAAAATACCGCCATACTCCCCGGTAAATATTAAAGAAAATATTGGTTAGGGTTGCGACCCCAGCAAATATGATGGTCTGGCCAACTAGACTCTGTATGGGGTAATTTAAAATGTCATCGCCAAGCCTAAGCCACATGCCAACCAAAAAAGCTAAAGCCACAGATGCTATATCGATTGCAATCGCGATGTAATTCTTAAAACTCTGACCTCTGATCACCTTAAATCCTTTATAGCTTTCGCATAATTACTGCTACCAAATATAGCCTTGGCCGCAACTATCACATTGGCGCCAGCTGCTACTGCTTTTTTGGAATTCTCAGGCTGCAAGCCCCCATCAACAGCAAGCATTGTATCCAACTTTTTGTTATCAATAATCTTCCTAATATTAGCCACTTTGATCAGTTGCTTTTCCATAAAGGCTTGCCCATAGTACCCTGGATTTACTGTCATAATCAATATGTAATCAAGCTTATCAATTATATAGTTTAGGACATTTTCGTGAGTAGTGGGGTTCAAGGCTAGTCCGGCCTTTTTGCCCAAAGCATGTATTTGATTTATGGCACGATCTAAATGCACAGTTGCCTCTGCATGAATGGTAATAATATCGGCACCTGCTTTGGCAAATGCCTCTATATGGTTTTCCGGATGACTTATCATCAGGTGGGTATCAAAAGGTAGTTGAGTACACTTCCTGATTGATTTTATCAAATCGCAACCAAAAGTAATATTAGGCACAAAACAGCCATCCATTATATCAAGGTGGATCATATCAGCGCCAGCGGTTTGCACAGCGTTGATTTCCTTACTGAGATTAGAAAAATCTGCTGCTAGAATTGAGGCCGATATCAATGGGTGTTGCATTAGTGTTTACTTACCATTAGTTTTTTGACATCATTAAAGTCAAAAGTATATTTGGCAAGCAAATTTATCAAGGGGCAATTATGAAAACCACACCAGCTAATGTAAAAAAGACCAAACTCAACGAAGGTGTATTACCACAAAGTGTCATTCTCGATGCGGAGTCTTTAACAGAATCTGCTGCGGTCGCGTGCCATCACTGGATTGGTAAGGGGCAGGAGAAAGAAGCTGATCAGGCGGCGGTAACTGCTATGAGGGATCGCTTTCATCATGTGGCAATAGATGGGACTGTGGTGATAGGCGAGGGTGAACGCGATGAAGCCCCCATGCTCTATATCGGTGAAAGGGTAGGCATGAATAAAAACCATACCCAGGTGGATATTGCTGTTGATCCGCTTGAAGGTACAACCCTATGCGCGCATGCTATGCCAAATTCGATTTCGGTTATGGCTATTGCACCACGGGGCACCTTGCTGCATGCGCCGGATATATACATGGATAAAATTGCAGTTGGGCCTGGACTAAAAGGAGTTGTAGATTTAGACAACACTTTGACTCAGAACCTGAAGAACCTGGCAAAAGCTAAAGGATGTCTGGTAAGTGACCTGAGAGTATGTATCCTCAAGCGCCCTCGTCACGATGAGCTGGTGGCAAAGGTAAGAGAGGCTGGTGCTCGGGTACAATTCATCACTGATGGCGATGTAACCGCTGCCATTGCTACTTGTCTGCCTGAAACTAAGATCGATCTCTACCTGGGGATTGGTGGGGCTCCAGAAGGAGTTCTGGCTGCGGCTGCGCTCAAGTGCCTGGGCGGAACCATGCAATGCCGCCTGGTTTATAAAGACGCATCAGAGAAGGAGAGGGCGCGTAAACTTGGAATTACTGACCTGGATTTTAAATATAACATCAATGACATGGTTAAATCAGATGCTATATTTTCAGCAACTGGTGTGACCGATGGCTGGCTGCTCAAAGGGGTTAAATTCAACAATGATAGCACTTCAATTGCAAGCAATTCGCTTATTATGCATGCAGCGACTGGCTCCATACACCACATTCAAAAAACCATTAGCGCTGAAAACTATCAGGAAGCTCGGGGCGGGCAAAATCATGCCCACTAACCGCATCAAAATGTCGATCCATATTGGTTTTGAAAGCAGTAAAGTCAGCAGGACTAGCGAACCCAGCTGTTAGATTCTCATTAGCAACAGCCCCACCATATTGCTGTCTGCCCATTTCAGCTCGTAATGCTGTATCAAGGTTATCAGCCTTTAGGAGGTTGGCACAAAGAATAGCAACCTTCAGTGGAAAACTAAGCGGTTGTCCTTGAGTGACTAACAAGGCATCAAGTGATTGTTTTGGGTTTCTAATAACATTCGAAACAGCTGCGATAGCCTGAGTTGTATCACGAGTAAGTGGGTCAGTAGCCAAATAAACGGCCACTGCAATTGCTTTAGTAAGAACTTCGGGAGTTTTAGCCGGAGCATTTAAATATATTTTTTGTGCAGCACCAAACGCCCTTGCTAGTTTTTCATTCATAGTTTCAACCGTTGCAGGGGTGGCTTTCATACATGACCACACGATATCTTTTTCAAAACTCGTCAAATTAGGTAGACCATAATAGTTTCTATTACGCAGTGCTCGAAGTTCAGAGTTAATGGAGAATATAGGGGTGCCGGGAGTATCATCCAGCTTAGACATTTGCTTACGGAAGCTAAAGTCAGGACTTGCAATATTCTTAACAAAATCTGGTATTAGCAGGTCGATATAAGATGAAATTCCAACCCTATTGCCCACTCCATATATAAAGCCAGACGGCAAGAAATATAAAGCAGAGACAGATCCTAGTATCATACCGGATGTAATGATTCCAGAAGAAAATGCCACTAAGCCAACAGTTGCCATAGCAGAAGCCAATGCTGAGTCAGTAGCGTCACTTACAAAGCCATTCCCACGCTTCAGCAAATATAGGCCTGACACCGAAGCTAGCATAAGTCCGGGCGCAGTAACTCCAGAAGTAAAGACAAATATACCAGCAGCTGCCATACTTAAAGCCATTGTTGTGTCAGCAATATTATTCACAATGCTCTGCTCGCCCTTGTGTCTTTTGTACGCCATGTTCATAATAAATAGAGGGAAAACAAGCGAAATTGCTGCATAACTATTAGTAATTGTTAAAAACTTAACTATTGGTAAATTTGACGCTTGAGAGACAATAGAAGTTAATACCGTTGATGCCGCTAAATAGTTTAACCCATACATGGAATCGATAATTGCAAAATCAATGGCACAAGGAAGCACAGTATGTAAAAACAAGCTTTTATAGCCTACTTTGTCTCTCTCTGCGAAACCAAGAACAAGATTTTGTCTTCTTTGTAATTCGTTAGCCGCCTTATAGCTAAAATAGCCGCGATAGATAACTGAAAGTGCAGCTAAGGCATATGGTAGCATTGTAGGATTAAAGATCGATGCCATATTTTGAGTTTTTGTCCAGGTGAATGGCGAATTGGCGTCAAGGTTTAATATGAGCTTACCTGGGTTGAAAAGAGCTATTTCATCAATTGTGCCCGCTATAGCTAATTTAGGTTGGGATAATAGATTGAAAACGCTATAAATACTGAGGCTATTATTAGCGAAATTGAATAATGGCTTAATAATATTTGCCGCCCCCCGATGGTTTGCGATCGCTTCTCGAGTTTGCAGGAAGTGCTGCCCCATACAAAGTACTTCATAAGCAACTGCCGTACCTACAAATGCGTTGGTGGCTAAAAGGCGACTCAATCCCCATCCTAGATAGCCGGCTCCAGCTGACCGTAGTGCACTCAGTATAAAACCACCAATGCTTGTTCTATGCTTAAATGCGCTTGGAATGGACGTTAGGCTATATAAACCATGCAGGTTTGGTATAAAATAAGAGGCGGAATAATTTAATGCTGTAGAGCATAAATAGCCGAAATTTGGCAAAGCCATTGTAAAAAACTCTATATAATTCAATAATATGCATTATATAGTAAATTCTCGAGGTTTGCAACTATTATGTGCATTGCAATGATCTTTGGTTGACCTTGGAGAAGATTTAATTTAGTATAACCGGTCTTAGTGGTAAAATATATATCTTGCTTATATGAATATCCAGAAACTATTTCGTAATAAAGTGATAAGAGAGGCCTATCTTGCCTGGTTCGCTATTGCCCTGTTTTATTTTTATGTTTATGTTCTACGGGTTTCGCCCGGTGTTCTAGAGAAAGAAATTAGGGCGGCTTATAAAGCTACAGCCGAAGAGTTTGCTACATTAGGCTCGCTGTATCTTCTGGGATATTCTCTTCTTCAAATACCGCTTGGGGTCATTGCAGACCGCATAGGTGTTAAAAAGATGAGCATGTACTCTATTACCATCTGCATTATTGGTTCGCTTCTTTTTGGATTAACGCAGCATTTCTGGGTCGCACAGTTTGCTCGCCTCCTTATAGGAATCGGCTCAGCATCTGCATTCATGTGTTCTCTAAAGTATATTGCAGACCATTTCCCCCCAGGCAGTCGGGGCTTCTTGATGGGTATGACTCTGGCTCTGGGAACGGTAGGCGCTTTGACCTCCGCTAAATCCCTGGAATTGCTGGAGAACTATGTTGAATGGCATGATTTAATGGCTCTAAGCGCTGGTATTGGTGCTATGGTTTTTGTTTTAGTTGCGACTTTTGTACGAAGCGCTCACCTAGATCCAATTGCTAATCTCAATCGCAAAACCATGCCTGAAATACTACTATCTTTAAAGGAAATAATAATGTCCAAGAATATCATGATCTATGCGATCGTTGCTATTGGGCTTTATACCCCACTATCAGCTATAGCTGATCTCTGGGGGCCTGCATTTATGGAGCAGAAATTTGGGCTTGCAAATGATGCTGCTGCTGTTAGCAATATGTGGATGTACATAGGACTTACGGCAGGTTGTATGATAATGCCTTGGATTGCTGAAAAGCTTAATAAAATCAATCAGGCCATTGTGTTCTGTGGGTTTATGGTGCTTTTACTCTTCTGTATTATAGTATATATGCCTGCAGTCGATAAAATCACTCTTGAACTTCTGCTCTTTACCTTAGGCTTTTTCTGCGGTGCGGAGATGATGTGCTTTACAGGAGCTTTAAGTTTCTCAAAGAGCTTGAACTCAGGTGAAGTGATCGGTGTTGTAAATACTCTGAATATGTTGGGTGGAGCTGTGGTGCAACAACTTATTGGTACATCTCTTGATGCTCAATGGGATGGTGTATATAAAGAAGGAATTAGACACTATTCGACAGAACAATTTATCAATGCCCTATCGGTTTTAACAGTTGTGATTATCTTATGTTGTCTAATATCCCTACTTCTATTGAGAGTAAGGCTCAAATACTCCAGGTAGTACAGGTCTTTTTCTAAAAAGTTAACTTGGATAAATTCATTTGCTTGAATATACTAATTAAGTGTTCTAACTTATATGTATATATAATTTCTAAGGTGAGACTATGGATCACAATGCAATTAAAAATGGCGACGCACTTGAACTGTCATTAAATGGAAAATTCACATTTGCTGACAATAAAGTATTTGCTAATATATTTGATCAAATTGCCGGCCGTTCTTTCAAGAGGGTTGTTATTGATCTTTCCGGAGTTGAATTTATCGATTCGGCAGCGTTAGGAATATTACTGCTTGCCCGAGATAAATGTGAAAAATCTGAGACGGCTTTGACATTGAAGAACCCTAAGGGTCAAGTTAAACAAATGTTTGATATTTCAAGATTTAACGACTTATTTAAGATCGAAACAGCTGCATAAGCTGAATTTTTTCTTTGTTAGTTAAGAAAAAACGTCTATAATTGAAACCTATATTTAGAAATAGTATATTAATATGAGTTCTAGGCTTTTTGGTACGGATGGAATTAGGGGGACGGCAAATCAGTACCCCATGACTGCTGAAATAGCGATGAAATTCGGTATGGCAGCAGGCCACATGTTTACCAAAGATGAATATAGGCATAGAGTTCTAATAGCAAAAGATACAAGGCTTTCAGGTTATCTTATAGAGCCCGCCCTTACTTCAGGCTTTCTCTCGGTTGGTATAGATGTAGTCCTAGTTGGTCCCATCCCCACTCCTGCTGTTCCAATGCTAATCAAGGCACTTCGGGCTGATATGGGTGTTATGATCTCGGCATCGCATAATCCATTCCATGACAATGGCTTGAAACTTTTTGATAACACTGGGCAAAAGCTTAATGATGAATATGAAAACAAGCTACAGGATTTAATATTGAACAGTAACTTAGATAGCTTGCTGGTAGCTCCTGATAAGCTCGGTCGTGCCAAGAGACTTGAAGATGCACATGGACGATACATAGAACACGTCAAACGTTCTTTTCCAAAGGGGCTTTCTTTAGCAGGTATCAGGATAGTATTAGATTGCGCTAATGGTGCAGCGTACCAAATAGCACCTGCTATATTATGGGAATTAGGGGCGGATATAGTCAAGATTGGTTGCGAGCCAGATGGATTTAATATAAATCAGCATTGTGGTTCAACCTTCCCTGAAATGCTTGCTCAGAAAGTTATTGAAACCCGAGCGGATATTGGTATCGCACTTGATGGTGATGCGGACAGAGTAGTGATTTGTGATGAGAAAGGCAAGGTTATATCAGGAGATTATGTCACGGCTATGATAGCCACGCATATGAAAGAACAGGGGATATTGCGAGGCGATGGTGTCGTTGTGACCCAAATGTCAAACACTGGTCTTGATAAATACTTAGAAGCCAATGGATTAAAAACTTACCGTTCGCCTATTGGGGATCGCTATGTTTCTGAAAAAATGCAGGAACACCATTGTAATCTGGGTGGAGAGCAATCTGGCCATATAATACTTGAAGACTTCTCATCTACAGGAGATGGAATGGTGGCGGCTCTTCAGGTGCTTGCATGCCTTGCAAAAAAAGGAAAGCCTGTGAGCGATTTTGCACGTCCATTTAATCTGAATCCGCAGTTGCTGCGCAATATTAAATTCAAGAAAAACAATCCCTTAGACAACAAGAATTTGCAGAAACAAATCCTCAGTATCCAAAGCAAATACAAAGATGCCAGGGTCTTGGTGCGTAAATCCGGGACAGAGAAGTTAATTAGAGTTATGGTGGAATCTGCCAACTCACTTACTGTGGATAACCTTGCTAATGAGATTGAAAATCTTGTAGCCAGCATAGCTTAAAAAAATATTGCATTTTTTGAAATAGGCATAATATACTGATATTAATGAAATATTATGCGGTAAGCCTATGTCTACAAAACAAAATAACTATCTCCAACAGGGTTTTACGTTGGTGGAGCTGGCTATAGTTCTTATTGTAATAGGTATTATTATTGGCGGTATTACAGTAGGAACCGGACTAATTCGACAAAGTAAACTAAATTCAATTATAACCGACGCACGCAACTATGAAGCAGCATACGTCAACTTTATGAACCGTTACCTCAAAGCCCCAGGTGACCTAGATTATGCTAACACTCTTTGGACATCTAATTGTACTGTGGCATCGGTTAGCTGTAGCGGAAACGGAAATGGTCTTATAGATGCAAGCGCTTCGGGAATAGATGAAAGCTGGCTTGCCTGGAAACACTTGGATTTATCTGGTTTCTTGAACCAGGGTATGGTTCTGGTTCCATCTACAACATCTTCAACAGTGCCAGTTATTTCGCAAAATGTACCTGCTGGCAAAATTGACGGTACTGGTTATATGATGAGTGTAGGATCTGATACTGTTATTGGCTCAGGTGGGGCGACTCACCCTAGTGGACTTTGGAATGATAGTAGAACTAATGCTGTCTTTATTGCAAAAACTGCCGCTAATAATAAATTAACCGGAGGTTCTATAACTTCAGAAGATGCCTTTACTTTGGATAAGAAGTTTGATGATGCTTCAGTAGATACAAGCGGAAACTACAATGGCGCTAAAACCGGCGGAATTAGAACCTTTGAAGATATAGCAGCAAGCCCGGCCAAGTCATGTTTAACTGCGACAACTACCTATGCAGTACCAGCAACCACAATCTCTTGTGTACTAGGGGTTGCTTTAAACTAAGAATAAATTAAATATTAAAAACAACAGGAGCGTACATCTCCTGTTGTTTTTTATTTGCGCTTCTCTCCAAGACCCTAAACGCTACTTTGCAATAAATCTTATGGAATTGATTAATTTTCAATAACTTTGAGTAAATTTTATTAAAATATATTATATTTAGATTGTTGTGGCTTGATTCTCTAGAAATCTATTTGTATAGTTATACGTTGATCCGTACTTCTATATGAGGTGTTCTTATGAATATATCTGCTATCGAAATCAAAAACCCAAAATATCACATTACTGAACCCTTGCCAATACCTGCTAGTGCTTTTGCCAAAGCGATAAATATAAATCTTCCTGTGTGCCTTATATTAAAGAAGAATCCGATATTATGTGTTATTGGTTCAGCCGTTGGATATGCTGAAAGGCTCTATTGTAATGACTATTTAAAAGACCATCTTGATGGCAATGATTCCTTTCAATATATGCTAAAAGCCGCTATATGTGGGGGCATAGGTGGCTCAAACAAATATGCTATACTAAGTACTTCACTTACTCCATCTAAGCTAGCATTGGGTGCTATCAATAACTTTTTATATGAAGCTACTGGTCCCAGTAAGTTCTGCCACAAAGACGACATACTTTGCCATTTCGCTGTTGCCGCGAATATGGAAGGACTAGAGGGGTTATTTAAAAATTACATCAGATTGTTCAACAATGAAGAACTATCAATCATGCCTGTTTTAGACGGTATCTGGTTTGGAGTTTTACTTACTACATTTTCATACCTGACTGGATACTCTGGAAGCAGCACAGACAATAGCAATGAGCCAGTTATCTCTGGTGATGGAATCAATAGTACTCCGTTCCTGCTAATTGAAGCACCTGATTATTTTACGCAAGTTTCCTAAGGACATAATGCAGAATGCCACCGTGTTGGGTGTATTCAACTTCAGCGATAGTATCCACTCGGCAAATTGTATCAAACTCCTTGGTAACCTTACCATCCTTCAATATCTGGCACTTGATTTTCTTATGTGGGGAAATTTGATCAAGACCGATAATGTTAACCTGCTCGGTCCCATCAAGGTTTAGGTCTTTGCGCGTCATGCCATTATCAAACATAAGAGGAATAACGCCCATGCCGACAAGGTTTGAGCGATGTATCCGCTCAAAGCTCTCAGCGATAACCGCTTCCACACCAAGCAGATTAGGCCCCTTTGCTGCCCAGTCCCGAGATGATCCGGTGCCGTATTCTTTACCGGCAAAAATTACTGTAGGAATACTTTCTTTCTGGTACATCATAGCGGCATCGAAAATGCTAATCACATCTCCCTGACCTTTAAACTTGGTTAAGCCGCCTTCCTGATTGCCAACCATTTCGTTTTTAATGCGCACATTAGCAAAGGTGCCGCGCATCATTACCTCATGATTACCACGGCGTGCGCCATAGGAATTAAAGTCCCTGCGCTCTATATGGTTATCATTAAGATATTTAGCAGCTGGACCAGTTGGAGAAATGGAACCTGCAGGGCTGATATGATCAGTTGTGATGCTATCTCCAAAAATAGCCAGGATACTGGCATTCTTCACATCTTTAGTACCACCCGGCGTTTTTGAAATGCCATCAAAGTATGGTGGCTGCTTAATATAAGTGCTGTTTTTATCCCATTCATAATTCATACCGGTAGGGACTTTTAACTGCTTCCATTCCTCATCTCCTTCATAGACATCTGAGTATTTTTTAGTAAACATATCGGAAGAAAGGCAGCTGGCAACTAGATCAGCAATATCAGAATTACTAGGCCAAATATCGCGGAGGAAAACCTCTTTCCCATCTTTGCCGATTCCCAAAGGATCTGTTGTGAGATTTATATTAACTGTTCCAGCCAGAGCATAAGCCACGCTCAAAGGAGGAGAAGCAAGGTAATTAGCCCTTACCAGTGGGTGAATGCGGCCCTCAAAATTTCTGTTTCCGGAAAGCACGGAGGCTACTACAAGGTTGTTTTCAGTTATAGTATGTTCAATCTCTTCCATCAGCGGTCCAGAGTTCCCAATGCAAGTGGTGCAGCCATACCCGACCAGATTGAAACCCAATTCATCGAGATCTTTTTGCAAGCCAGCCTTCTCCAGATATTCTGATACAACCTTAGAGCCTGGTGCTAGTGAAGTTTTGACCCAGGGTTTTACTTTTAAACCAAGTTTAATCGCATTGCGTGCCAGCAAGCCAGCCCCTACCATAACCGTTGGGTTTGAAGTGTTTGTACAGCTGGTTATCGCCGCGATCACAACATCCCCGTTTTTGATGGTGTAATTTTGGTTAGCAATTTTGAAATCTATGTTCACATTATTTGCATCTTTATTGAGCAAGGGCAGGGCAGTGTGAAAGTTCTCACTAACATTGGCAAGCAAAACCCGATCTTGAGGGCGTTTTGGTCCAGCTAAACTTGGGCCAACTTCAGCAAGATCAAGGCTTAATGTATCGGTAAATTGCAAGTCATCCTTATCGTTGCGCCATAAGCCTTGTTCTTCCGCATAACTTTTCACTAAGTTTATCTGCTCCTGTGAGCGCCCACTCAATTTCATATACTTAAGGGTTTCATCGTCGATTGGGAAGAAGCCACAAGTTGCGCCATATTCGGGCGCCATGTTGCCGATTGTAGCCCGGTCAGCAAGGGTCAAGTTAGACAAGCCCGAACCATAAAACTCAACAAATTTATTTACCACTCCTTTTTGGCGCAGCATCTGAGTTACCTCTAACACTAAGTCAGTAGCAGTAGTGCCTTCCTTGAGCTTTCCTGTTATTTTAAATCCTATAACCTCAGGTATGAGCATGCTGATTGGCTGCCCAAGCATTGCTGCTTCTGCTTCAATCCCTCCAACACCCCATCCTAATACTGATAGGCCATTTATCATTGTAGTGTGACTGTCAGTGCCGACCAGAGTATCAGGATACGCATAGGTTGAGCCATCATTTTCGCTAGTCCAGATGACCTGAGCCAGATACTCAAGGTTAACCTGATGGCAAATTCCGGTTCCTGGTGGAACGACTTTAAAGTTATCAAAGGCGCGCTGCCCCCATTTG
>JABDBN010000018.1 GCA_013288625.1 Alphaproteobacteria bacterium
GAATTGTTAAGTACTCCTGCTTTATAATTATAGCTAACTGAGCTTAGTAAGGTGGTGTATGAAAGATCGTTTAACTAAAGCAATAACAACCGTTACGAATAGCAATGATGCGGAAAAAAATAGAATAACCGCTATACAGTCTGCTTTAGGTGAAAAATCTGGAACTCCTACAGAACTGTTTAACGCTTATGTATCAGCGCTTGAGGCAGGAATAGGAGCGATTGGCAGGGCTACTAATCCAGAGGAAGCTATACTGATAAATAATGGTATGAAACTGGTCTATAAGGAAGCTGTTAAGCTTTCCCGTGAAATAGATCCACTACTAACCAACGACCTCGACCGTAACTTAAATCAGAGAATACAAGAAAATAAGGGTCGTCTACCTAAAGATGCAGCACAAATAGGGATAGTAGGGGTTTTGAATAGATGGGTACCTGGATCAGATCTAATAAAGTCATTAAGAAGCGAAGTTCAAAATGAGATGGAACAAGAGCGCATCAGGTTAGAAGCACAAAAACAAAACGATGCACAAAAAGAAGCACAACAAGCAGCTAATACACCGCAACCAAATGAAGTCACTCAAGGGCCTCAGCCTCTGCAGCCTCTACAGCCATCAGCCCCTTCTGTGCAAACTCAGCTTAATGTAGCGCGTACAGCTGAATCTACTCCAGCAGTCACACAAGCGACTCAGCCTCTGCAACCTCAACTTAATGTAGTGCCTGCAGCTGCATCTACTTCAGCAGTCACACAAGCGACTCAGCCTCTGCAACCTCAACTTAATGTAGTGCCTGCAGCTGCACCTACTCCAGGAGTCACTCAAGCGAATCAGCCTCCGCAAGATCAACAGCCATCGGGCCCTTCTGTGCAAACTCAGCTTAATGTAGCGCCTGCAGCTTCACCTACTCCAGGAGTCAATCAAGCGAACCAGCCTCCGCCAGCTCAACAGCCAGTAGAACCTACTATAAATACGCCAGCTGCAGCCGCTCAAGCGACTCAGCCTCAGCCAGCTCAAACGCCAGTATTACCTACTATAAATAGGCCAGATGCAGCCCCTCTAGCGCCTCCGCCTCCGCCAGATCAACTGCCAGTGGCACCAAATCAGCCAGATGCCCCGCCTCTAGTGCAACAACAGCCAGATGCAGCTAATACTCCGCAACCAGCTGCAGTCACTCCGGGACAACAACCTCAGCCGCCGCAAAACCAAGGGCAAATAGCTGTGAATAGAGCGCCAGAGGCACCTGGACTAGGGCAACAACAGCCGGATGCAGCGCCACCAGCTCCCAGACTAAGTGTTGTAAGAGACTTTACAGAATTCTTACGATCAGATGTGTACATAAAGTCTTCCCCAGAAGACAAAGCAATTCGATGCGTAGCAGTATTGGGTGGAGCTCTGAATGCGATTGCTAGGACTCAAGATGAGGGTAGGGCTTTGCAAATCAATAATGAGATGAAAGTAGTTTTTGCAGAATATGACTCAATTCTTGTAGGAAACAAAACTGGTGCAGAAAAAGAAGCAGCTGAGCGTGTCATAAATGCCGATGTAAGTAGGGTGCTAGGAAACTCAACACGTGGCCTGGTAGGACCTGGTCTTAGTCCCGACTGGAAAAATAGAATGCTGGCTCAATGGGATCCTGTAAAGTCAGAAGGTCTGAAAGGCGTGAGAGAGTCCATAGCAAAAGAAGCGGAAGCTGCAGCGCAAGCAAAAGCAGAAGCCAGATATAATGCGACTTTAGGTGCATTAAGTAGTATCAAGCCTCAGGAAGATTTTCAAAGCCAATATAACAAATTCTCTCCCGAAATAAAAAGCGACCTTTCAGCCTTTGTTAAAGGGGATAATTCTGGGATAGATATAGATAAAGTATCTATAAAGCTCAGTGAATATGCTGCGCAGAACCAACCTAAACAATTCGAACAGCTATATGAAGCCTGTCCTCCAGAAATTAAGGATCAATTACTTAACAATACCAAGTTACAAAATGCACTAGGGGAAGATCTGACTAAAGGTGACAAAAGAATTTATGATTATTTAAAAGGGAAAGGTGCTAATTTAGCTGGAGTTGATAAAGTTGTATCGGATAATGCAGCCGCAGATAAAGCAATTGCAGATAAAGCCGCAGCGGCTAAGGCTCAGGCTGCAGAAGCGGCAACAAAAAAGACAATAGCGGATATAGTCGCAACGGCTAAGCCTCAGGCAGAGAAAACACCACCGGATAAGGGTATTGTGGAAGCGTACAAGGATATAGTGGATAAAGCTGTGGTTCCTGTCAAACCAACACCAGCGCCACTAAATCCTGAAGTGAAAAAACCAGAAGAGCAACCTACTCCTCAACGAGGAACAGCGATAGATGACCTGAAAAATACCAGCAAAGGCTTCTTAAAGTTTGGAGCAGCATTTGGAGCTGCTGCGGGTCTATGTTTTATTATCCCAGGAGCCCAGGTTGCAATACCTTTTTTACTCGCTGCTGCAGCACTTACAACCGCTGTTGGAGTTACAGGTGGGACTTTATGGGGTCTCGCTAAGTTAGTAGATGCATTGATAGTAGCGCCAATAAAATGGGTTGCGGAAAAAATTAAGGCTCCTGCTCAAGCGAAAGGGGAGGAGATTGAGAAAGAGCGATTACTAAATGAAGAGCAAAATGTTAAAAAGGAAAAAGAAAAGTCAGTAGCTAATAATAATATAGGATATGCAAAGCTTGAAGGGGTTGATAAAGCTGGGGAAGCTTTAAAAAAGGTGGGAGTTAAAGGCTCTGCTAAAGTAACCGATTCGACTGTACAAAAAACAGCCACACCTCAGAAAACACCTCAGCCTAAAATAGAAGATACTACTCAGAAGAATAATGCAGTAGCGCAGAGATAAGCCCCATGGTTTGCTGTCAGCAAAAAATCCCCTATTAACCATTTATTAAGCATTGCTGGTACATAATAAAAAGAAGATTGAATTGTGAAGGCGAAGTATGAAGAAAAAAAATGTGGGGGAATACTTAGCTTCGGGACTCCCAAATGATCTGCAAGATTATTTTATATCACCAGAATACACTAATAAACCTTATGAAGTTAAGCTGCAGGAGTGTCGTGAGGCACTTAAAGATGGCCTTGAGCTACTTATAGATCCAAATGAAGAAGAGTATATAGATTCTAATAATAATATTATGAAATTAATATATAAGGAAGCACTTAGGCTTTCTCATGAGAAAAAAGAAGCTCAAGAATATAAGCCTGAGTTGGCAGTGGAGTTGGATGGACTTTTATTTGAAGCTTCGAAGGACAATGGAAAATCCCTTGCCAGTGGGGCAATTTCACACACGCAATTTGCAAGGTTAGAGCAATGGAATCCTAGGAACATAAAGCCAAATATCCCAAATAACCCATTAGTATTGAAAGATGAATTCAGAAAAGAGTATAAGCCAGTGCTGCATGCAGCTCCGACAGTAGTAGTTCATGCGGCTCCGCAACAGCAAGCGCAAGTGGCTCCGCCTCAGCAGCAAGCGCAAGTAGCTCCGCCTCAGCAGCAAGTAGTGCAGCAAGCGCAAGCAGCTCCGCCTCAGCAGCAACCGGTTCAGCCGCCGCAACCTCAGCAACCTCAACCTAATCCTCAGCCACAACAGCCGCAACCGCAAGTACAACAAGTAGCACCAGCATCATTTAGAGATCCAAAAGCAATTGAGGAAATGGAGAGTAGAATTTTAAATAGAATAGGCAGAGAGAATAAAACGGAATACAATGCGATGAGGACCGCATTTTCAAGAATTAAAGTTTCGATTTTTTTTCCTCAATCAGAAATTTATGGTAAAGAGAAAGAAGCTTATAAGGCACTGTTAGACAGTGGGGTAAAAGATGAAGAAGCGCGCGAGTACATGTTGAAATTAGCTGAAGGTAATTTGGGACTTGAAATAAAAATTCGCCGAGAACTCTTAAATGAAACACCTAAACAAATTACAGATTTAGTATATAGCAAGCTCAGCGGATGTATTAGAGCAGGCCGTACTGAGGAATTCCGAGAGTTATTTAATCAATGTCCTACGGAATTAAAGTTGAAATTACTGGAGAATCAGCGTGATAGATCTTTAGGAGCAGAAAATTTGCTCTATGAAGCCATGATGTCTGGAAATCAAACTATATTCGAAATTCTGAAAAATGAAAAACCTGATATTGCTAAATCTTTAATTTTTGATCACGTTCTAAATGGGAAAAAGGGAGGAGAACCATTCGTAGATGGCCAGAATCCCCCTGAAGCCAAAGGGGCTGCTCTAGCATTCTTTAAGAATGAAATAACTGAATTAATCCAAAGTTTGGATGCGAAGGGGATTAATGATAACCGACTTTTGAATATTGCAGCCTACTTTGGTGCAACTGAAGCAGTGCAAATAGCCTTGGAAAAAGGTGCGGATCCTTCCCTAAAAGGTTCAAGGTCCAGTAATGCTTTAAATATTGCTGCTAATATGGCGACAACACCGAAAGACCTTAGCTTTAAGCGTGAGTCATATTTGCATATAGTCACTAAGTGTTTCGATTTGATAGAAAATGGTGCAATTGAAGATAGGGCTAAATATAGAAATGCTGTGGCTGATTCTGGGGCATTGCGCTATCTATATGACGATGGTTCACTGGAGGACTTTGCAGAATTTCTTGATAAAGCGAAAAGTTGCAATGTTCCGTTAACCGTAAGACAGCCCGTTGCAGACCCAAGAACCGGTAATGTGCTGGAACCTCGTGATGGAAAGCTACTAGAAGGAGTTCTGCTTGAACAAGAAATAATTGCTTGGCTTTCTCCATTTCAAATGGCAGGAAAGGATCCTGAAAAAAATAAGTTAGCTTTGGAAAAATTTAAGCTTCTGGTAGACGCGGGAATTATTGATATGCGTGCTATAGATAGGCTTCAAGAGGAGGAAAAAGCTAGAGTAAAATCTACAATTGATTTTGATATAAGTAATAATCCAGATGCAGCTAAAGCTTGGGATTACGCTGGAGCAGTCAACAAAATTAATACTGAAGCAGCACTAGGGGAGGTGGAGGATAAGCGGAATAGTGGTTTAAAAAGCCTACGCACTAAGCTGGTTGCTGAACCAGAGAAACAACTGGCTGAAACCCAGGAGAAATGGCTGGCAACGCTTAAAACGCCTGAGCCAACAGCGGGAATGACTCCTCAGGTAGCAGAAGAATTAAATAGAAATAAGCTCAAGTCTGAATCTTTAAAGCGGATGATGCTCTTCTACGGCTGCTCGGGGTTATCAGTTACTGGCAACACATCAGATGAATATGGTAATCCTGTCCATAGCACTAAGCCAGCCCAGGAGAATAATCTTCCGGTTGCTGCCTATGTTTCTGGGCAAATGGGGCGCTGCCATGTTGACGTTCCAAATGGGTTTGGGGATAGAGCTCTCAACTATATTGCAACCGGTAATCCCGATACACCTGAAGGTCATGGGCTTTTCACCGGATTTGTGCGCAAAACCAGATCGTTATTTCAGCCAGCTCGGGAAACCAGAATTGTGGGTGTGAATATTGCTGCCGGGGGATTAGGTCAACCTCACCAATCAACAACAGCAGCAATCAAGGGTGATGGGCAAGACGGGCGCATGCAGTTTAAAGTTGAGGATGATTTTATTGAAGCGAGACTTAAAGGAACTGCACAGGGAACGGCAAGCTCGCTAGGCACCGATGAGTTCACCGCATTTGAAGGCGCTAAGTACGCAATAGCAGTAAAAAAAAGCAGCAGAGGAGAGTTAAAACAATTACTCGAAGAAGTTATCAAAACTAAATTGTCCGATGATCCTACGCTAAAAGCCGCTTTTAAAGCCAACCTGGAGAATCTAACAGGCTTGAAAATATCTGATTCCGGCGAGATTCGAAATCCTCGGGTTTTGGGTAATAAAACGAAAGTTAAGGGTATATGCGGTATATTAGAGCTAAAAACCTTCGATGATGGAAAAACACTTAATGTCGTAACTCCGTTTGGCAAATCGCTGATGGATCAAGGCATTGTTCTGCAGACCTCTCGTGGAGCCGTCGGAAGTTATAGCGAGACAAATTTTAACTCACTAGTAAAAACTAAAAATATTCCTGACGAAATAGTTTACTTTAAGCCTCGTGCTGATCTTACAGAGTTCATGGCTCAGGAAGCGATATACAAGAACATCGATGAAAAGCCGTTGCTTAAAGCACATCCGGAATTTTCCTATGAAACTTCAAATATGATAGGTAGATTATATAATGCGCTTCCAGATCCGCAAGCTAAAGCAACGTTGGCTTTGCTTGAAGAATACATGAAAGATCCTAATTTCTCCCGCCAGGTCTTGCATAATATAGCTGTTGAGAATACCTCGATAAGCGATGTGAACTTAGCTTTTAAAGCGGTAGCAGCCGAAAAAAGGTCGGCAATCAGAATAGCGAAAGACAAGGCTGAAGCAGATAGAGAGGCAGCAGCTAGGGCAGCGGCTGCATCACCGCTAGCAGTTATAGCACCGGCAGTACCGTTAGCAGTTCCAACTCCAGTTATAGCGCCCGTAGTGCCGGTAGCGGTTCCAACTCCAGCAATTTTAGCAACTAGATCAACTATGACGCCGCCACCACCAGTCAAAATGCCACCCGCCTCGAGAGCAACACCTGCTACGCCTCCGGCATCGCCAGCCAAATCAACTATGTCTCCACCACCAGTCAAAATGCCACCCGCCTCGAGAGCAATACCTGTTACGCCTCCGGCACCACCAGCCAAATCAACTATGCCTCCACCACCACCAGCAGCGGCAAAACCAGCAGTAGCCGCAAATAAGCCTGAGCCAGAAATAAAATCTAAGTCCAGGATTGATAAAATGTTTAATGTTGCAAAAATTATGGGAGCTATTGGTATAGTTTGCTTAGCAGCTAGTCTGTTTGTTCCAGGAGCACAGGTTGCTCTTCCAATTTTGCTTGGTCTCGCCGCAATCGGCATAGGTGGAGGTGCTGTAACTGGTCTTGTTGCAGGCGTGCTCAAGCTTGGAGATATGGCATTCGAAGGGATAAAGAAAGCTTTCTCCTCTCCAGTTAAGCCAGAGCCTGTAGTAGCAACACCACCTATGGCTCCTCAAAAAACCCCGCCACCTCCGCCTCTACCAACGCTCAGCCCATCAGCAACACCATCAAAAACTCCACCACCATCATCACAGCGAACACGGTAGCGCCTGCTTCAGAACTGCGAATAAATTTCTCTAAGTTAACCATTTGTTAATACCTAAGATGTAAACTTAAATAAAGGTAGATCGATAACTGGTAGTACATGTTAAATCCTGATGAAATCGTCAAAGGAGCTAAAATAGGGGCTCAACATGAGGGAATTTCAGCTCAGACCTATCATACTGGATATCCACTTAGCGATCACGAGATTGAATTTGCTACATTGTATGAAATCGCAAGATCTAGAGGAATTTCGATTTCCGAGGCGGCTAAAAAATGCTACTTTAACACAATATCTTTCCCCTCTGAAGCAGATTATTATTCTCAGTTAATTAGAGATTCTTTTAAAGAAGCAACTGCGGAAAAGCCCACATTCATATTGTTAAACTACTTTATTACCTCAGGTGAAGAGGTAGGTATGCACTGGGCGGTTGTCGCAATAAGTAAGGATAAATCTGGTAATGCAGTAATAACTCATATGAATTCAGCACTGCGTAATGCTCATATTAGGCCTCCTGAAATTGAGAATTTTATTGATATAACCATACCTGAGGAGATTGTAAAAAGTGGAGGCAAAGTAATTGCTAAAATAGATGAATCACAAGCAAATCAGTATGATAATTGTTGCGGGCTTTCATGTGCACGTGCCTGTGCCAGCTTTCTTACACCAGGTATAAGTCAAGTGATGGGTTATGAGGGTGATCTTGAATGCTCGTATGCAGCCCAAGCCCGCAGAACTTTTAGCATGCTGCAATATACCAGCTTGGATTTGGCAAAAAGAGTTCCTGAAATGGAAATGGAAGCCTTAGCTCAAAGTGGTATTTTAAGTGAAAATGAAAAAGTTCTAGTGAAAAAAGATAGTCAACTTCTTGACACTACAAAGCTCCTTGTAGCGAAAGAAACTTTTAGAGCGCTTAAAGTATTTTGTGACACCACTTATAAGTCGAGAGACCACCCTAAAACTCCTCAGAGAGTTCAAGAGTTATTGGAGAGATACAATAAACCTGATGGCTTTGATATAAAAAGCGCTAGGCAAGAGTTATTCATCGAGTCATTATACGGCCAATATCATAATAAACTTCCTGAATATAACCAAGAAGAATTTCAGAAATTTCTACAAAATAAAAAATTTAATCTTGATGAAGCGCAAAGGGAATTAGTGCAACTATTAGGTGACAAAAGATTGGCTGAACAGATGCAACAACAAGATAGCGCCCTGCCAAAACCACTACCAGTAAAACTGGCCACACCAACTACATTACAACCAGTGAAGCCTCCTCCGCCTGTGCCACCTAAACCGGAATTAACAAAAGCGGAACCAGCAAAAGCCGAAACGGATAAAGCAGCCCAAGAAAAAGCCGCAGCTTTGAAAGCAGAAGCAGAAAAAGCCGCAGTATTAAAAGCTGAGGCAGATAGAGTAGTAGCTTTAAAAGCAGAGACGGATAGAATAGCAGCGGAAAAAGCTCAGAAAGCAGCAGCAAAGCCTGTAACACTAGAGCAATTCGATCCGCCATTACCGCCACCACCATTTGGCTTTGCGTTAGATAAAGTTGGTAAAAGCGCTGTTAAGCCTGAAACAGCAGTCAGTGTGCATTTGCAGCAGGGTGAAAGCAGTGTCGAAGCTCCACAAGTACAAAAAATGGAAGATGTGAGAACAACTCAACGAGCTGAGCGTTCTCCTCAATTCCCAGTAGATAAAGAAAAAGCTCCTCCAGCTCAAACTATGCAAGATAAAGCTCCGCCACCACCGCCACCTGATAAGGATGTGCCAGCAAGAAAAGCGTCATTAGCGTTAAATGTTGTTTCAATACGTAATTTTTTAAGTACACCTCCTTACTCTGAAATACAAAATGATGATAGCAAGTTAGACTATTGCAAAAAAATACTTGAAAGTGGGTTAAGAAGGATTGCTAATGCTGGAAATGAAGAGCAGGCAAAAGAAATCAATGAGGCTATGAAACTGGTTTATTTAGAAGCGCTCAGACTGGGCGATGAAATGTCTAAAGATGTTGATAAGGAACTTAATCTCAAAGCTACTAACTTGAAACTAGATAACACTCTATGGAAGAAAGAAATGGTAGAAGGGTGGTACGTGTCAGATATTGGGAAAGTTGGGAAATATATAGCAGAGTTAGCAACACAACATTATAATCCTCAACTTCAAGCGAAACCAACTTCTCCTGAACCCGCTTCAACGCAATTAGAAAAACCTGCAGTTAGGAGAGTTGCACCACCACCACCACCGCTAACAAAAGTACAAGAACTGCGAGCTGCAGCACAAAGGGCAAGAAATGCTTTTTATGATGCAAAACGGGAACTTGGTCTAGCAATTGAAGATATTCCTCCTGAAGTTAGAGAAACAATAAGTGAGCAACATTATGATGTAATAGCACAATACGCTGACATTGCTTATAAGGCTCAATTAAAGTTAGGTAACGAAATAGGAAAAAGTAGTGATGAATATAAGTTAGCACTACTTTATAGGGAAAGAAGAGAGCATTATAAGAAACTATACGAGGTAGAAAAAAGAAATACACCGACCGAGATAAAAGCTGCAGAAAAGAGCATTCGTGACTTAGGAGTTAAAATCAAAGAATTAGAAATTAAAGATCCAGAAATAAGCTTGTTAGTAGCTCCAGAGCAAGGCTTATCAAAAGATGAATCAAGAGCATTAGAATTGAAAACAGCTCTTTTAAATCAGGTGCATAGACTTTCAGAGGAAGAAGATCGGCGAGCAGAGATGGAGGAAGCTCTTGTAATTAAAAAACAAAGTGATGTAGAGATACATAATGAAGATGATGAAGAATTAGTCCGAAAACCACTAGAGTATGAGGAACCAAAGCCTTTGGTTGCGAAAGAGGGAGAGGAAGTGGCAGTGGCCTCAAGAGTTAGGTGGAATGTTGCAAACCCAAATCCAGATAAGGAACCACATGCAAAGAGACGTGGGTCTATACGTAAAAAACCTCGAGAGCCTGAGCCCCAAAAAAGTAGTGCTGTGCAATCACCACCGCCTCCACCACCGCTTGCAGAACTGCCGGCTAGAAAGAAGAAGAAGGGACGAAAACCTTTTCCAAAATCACAAGAAGAAAGCGAATCAGAAAAACTTGGGACTGCACCACCTCCGCGCGAGCGGCATCAGGTATACTTTGGAGAGGGACTGGGTATTCCACAATTTCCGTCGCTGTTAGAACAAGAAGCAGCTGGGAAGCAGCCGCCAGTCTATACTGAAGGCTCAGGTATGATGCCACCACCAAAAGATGAATTGCCTTCGACCCACGTAATAAGTGATGTCCCTTCATCTCCTCAAACTCTTCCAGCTACTAGTCCTAAACCAAAAGAAAGTACAGTAGAGACTTCTTCGGATCTTTTATCGGGGTTCAATGCAGTGCTTGATAGACTGCTCTTTTCGAAACTGATCTTGGATGTAGCGAAGGATAAATTCTACCTTAAAGGTGCAGCTAATTGTCTATTCTATGGTTGTAACTTCCTCTTATCTCAATGTAGTGAGACAGATAAACTACAAGAACAAGGCTATGAAGATCTAATCAATAGGATCAAAACTTTAATTGAAAAGGTTGGAATTAAATCTAATACAGATTTAGCAGGAGCGATAAAAGACCTAAATGATCTTATCCAAGTTATTAGAGGCCCAGATCAGCCTAATCTAATCCAATCAATGCAAAATGCGATTGGTACAAAAGCTGCTGAAGCAAGCTCTTCTCGTCAATATATCATTCATAAGATATTTAATTTAGAAGACAGATACACTATTCAAGCTCAACGACCTAAACCGACAATTATACAGCCGCCAGTTTATAAACCAGACTCTGATAAGCTACCACCACTGGCACAAGAGGATGAATCACCTCCGACCGAAGTGATGAGTGAGCCGTCTCTTACACCGCCAGAAAAAAAGCCAACACCTACAACTATCAGCCAAAGAGTTTTTGGTGGACTGACAAGGATGGCCAGTACAATTACAAGTTCAGTTAGATCAACGTCTAGCCCTACGCCATCGCCGCGGCAATCTGAAGGAGAAAAAGCACCACCTCCACCCCCACCAGTATTTAGAGCAAGGTCGTCGGAACAAGCTTTAGAGACGCTGATGTCTGAGTCTGGGACAAGTATTAAAAGAAGGAAAGAGCGAAAGTTGGCTTTAGCTACTGAATTGAGCAGCCTGGTTTCGAACGGGTCTGTAAAAGAGGTAGAAGAATTTTTTGACCGGTTGAAAGACTCCAAGTCACTGTCCCTAGAAGAAAAATACGAAATGTGTAATACGGCGGTGGAGCAAGCTAGAGCAATGCTAGAGCCTACGGACAAAGGCTCTGAGGCTCAAAACAGAATTGAAGAGGTAATAAGCACTATTTCTACGGAAGGTTATATTTACTGTAAGGATCTATTCACCCTGAAAGCAGGAGAACTCGCTCAAGCCAAAGGCTTAGATGAGGCAAAAAGGATTATCATTGATATGACAAAATACTATGGGGCTGCTGTAAAATTTGCAAACAGTTTTGCTCTAGAAGAGGCTGCTGTTAGGCGGGGATTAAATGCTGTAATTAGTGGATTAGATAAAACCAGGCTGACAGCTACTCTTGGAGTAGAGAAAACCAGATCGACAATTTCTCAAGTTGATTATTTGCAATTATGGAAATTGCAAACCTCAACAACACCAGCATCGATACAAGCGCAGTCGGTTGATAATGTAGAAAAATTATTGTCGGTTGATGATGTAAAAAGAGTGGCAAGCGAATATGTGCAAAACGGAAACCAGGATATATCTGTGATTATTGCTGGGAAGGATTATGCAAAATTAAAAAACTCAGACAAGTATGAAATTTGTAAAGCTGCTTTGCTGAGCGGATTGGAAGCCATACCTACTGCTAAGAAGCCTATAAAAGATCCGACCGCAATTAATGATGCGATGAAAATAGTATACGTAGAAATCCTTAAAGTTATACATGGATCAAAATGTGATCTAATTAGCAAAGGTAAAGCACCTTTTGATGAATATTCTCAAAGAACAGCCCTTGATGATGTATTAAATAAAAAAGCTACAACACCTGAATGGAAAACTGGTTCTGTACAATTAGCAGACTTAAAGTGGAATTTGGATAATAATGAGGCTTATATAAAGAGTAGAGATGCAGCTGAGGCAGCAGCACATGAAACCTGGCAGGCTGAGCTCGATCAAAGAAGGGAATTCGCGCTTAAAAAGCTGGAAGAATTAAAGGATAATGCGATTTCTATAAGTGCTGAAAGTGAGCGCATGAGAGACGCTTATCAAGAAGCCTATATAACAAGTAAAGAGTGGCTGGTAAATCGAGTGAGAAGGATTGGTGAAACGGATTATACTGACAAAGTAACCAAGCTGGCTGAGCTAAATGAATCTATGAAGAAGGTTTATTTAGAAACACTAGAGTTTGCTCGTAAAGCATATGGTTTGAGAGATTATGATAAGGTTATCAATGAGTTAAATGCAGATATAGAGAAAAGTTGTGTAGGAGCTGATAGAAACATTGGCATATTGGACGAATGGAAGCCAAACTCTCACCATTTAATCGATGCAAAATTTACCGATCTATTTGCTAGCCTATCGGATGCAAGCATGAGAGAGCAAGTTATCGATAAGATTAAAAGCGAATTTAGGAGCCATATAAGGGAAGATAAAATCAATACTGACGTCCTAATTAGTATGATAACCCGTAAAGCTAGTCAACTACCATATTTTGAGAAATCTGGGTTGGACGCTGAATCACTGAGAGCAATAGTAGATGAAATGCGAGCTAAACCTGTGGCCGAAGAAAAACCTGTTGAAGTTCAAAGAAGGCGGTCAAAAGAGCAAGCCCCACCACCCGCAGTGATTCTTCCAGTAGCTAAAGCTTCTCCACCACCTACTCAAATAATGCAAGATCTACCTGAGCCAAAACCAGTTCAGCCGACACCAGAAGAAGTAGCAGCTGCTGCCGCAATAAAAGAAAAAGAGAAAAGTGAAATAGATGAAATTGCGAAGAGTTTAGAAGTGCCTAATAGCTTTGAAACAGAAAGATACAGCAAATTACAAGGCTTAGCCCAATATAGAGTATGTGAAAAGGCACTGCTTGTGAGATCCACTGCCATTGTAGAATACATTGATCCAGAGAGAGCGTTAGTAATGAGGCATGAGATGGAAATTATTCATGCTGAAATAAAAACTGTTATGCAAAGACTTCGTGATGATCAGTTTAGAACAGGTACAACTATTATTCCTGAGGATGAGTATATCACAAATGTAATTGCTGCTATAGCTAAAGCTGATGCGGCTCTGGCAAAATACAAAGCACAAGCAGAGCAAGAATTTACTAAACCTTTAAGAGATAAAAATGGTGTAATACAAGCTTTAGTTACTACATTAAGAACAAGCGAAAATATAGACAGCAGTTTCTTTACACAAGGTGAATACCCAGGATTAGCAGATATTGCCAAATATGAAGTTTGTCAAAGTGCACTGCTATTAAGATCAGAGGAGGATTACCAAGTCCGGGAAGTGATCTATAAAGAAATGTTGCCTGTGATGGCAAGATTGAGAGGAGAACAACTTCAAAAAGGAATCACTATTTTTAGTGAGGAAGAATATAATGGGGTGAAGTTAGATAGGTTATCAAACTCCTTAGATATTCATGCCGCAGAAATACAAGATTTGAGTGGCAGGTTAATTGGCTGGCTAACAGGGCAGCAGCAGGAACCAAAAGATTTATTTAAAACTGGACCTTACACAAGTTTAGCAGATATAGCTAAATTTCAAATTTGCAGAAATGCACTGGATTCTATAGCTAAGCCTGTGACCCAAAAAGAAACCAGAGAAAAGCTTGCGATTATCTATGCCGAAATAGTGCCAGTTATTTATAGGATGCGTGATGAACAAACCCATAAGGCAATTCCTTACATGTTAGATGCACAAAGAGGAATAATAGATGATGCTCTTAACAATATGTTTATGTTAAAAGGCCTAGCGTATGACTTTACCAAAGAGCCTCCATACGTAGACCTTAATGATGCTGGTAAATATGAAATGTATAAGGCCGCAATGGCTATAAGACTAAAATCTATAGCTGCAGATCATGATTTTGCCAGTGTTCTAGTAAAAAGAAGAGATCTGGCATTGGTATTTGAGGAGATATTTTATCTTCTGCTTACGAGTCACGATATCATCGATGATGTTGAGATTAATAAAGTAATAACAGAAGCGTTAGTTAATCATATAATAATAGGAAGCATTGACCCTAAACAAGCTCATTCAGTTTCAACTGATGATTTTCTTAAAAAACCTCCTTACTTGAATCTAAATAATATAGACAAAAACAAAATTTGTACAATGGTGCTAGCAAAAAGTGCGGAAGCCATTGCTCAGGCTGATCCTAGTAGCGCCGGCAAAATTAGGGAAAGGATGGATGTTGTTTACTTGGAAACCTTCAAAGTTAAGAGCGATGAAGAAAAACGGAGAAAGGCAGGAGCATATAAGTCTGATGAATTAAAGATAACAATTAGTGAGGCGATAAATAACCGTCTACTCATACCATCAGAAGTATCTAGTTATTTGTTACATGATGTTTATTTAGAGCTTGGAAATTATGATAAGTTTGAAGTTTGTCTTAAAGCTCTACAGCTTGGATTGGAAGCGATAGCTAATGAAACTAGGCCACAAGCTGCTAGGGTAATTAGTAATAACATGCAGCTTATTTATGCAGAAGCTGTTAAGGCTCTCTCTGCTAATTATAAAGAATTATCTGATAAAGGTAAGAGCGTTCCCAGCCCAGATCAGCAAATAGAAATGATAGATCAAATAATAATGAGAAAAGTAAATGAAGTGATGCCAGATGTTTCAGCTAAAAAAAAGCAGGTTATCCCAGAGGATAAGAATCTGATAATTGCAATCCTGCAGGTGTGGCATGATTCTAACTCTAGAGCTAGGGCGCTTGTGACTGGTGCAGCAGAATTAGAAAGAGCAAAAGCCGCACCTCTGCCGCCAGCCATGTTTCGCTATAAGTCCCCTGTAATTCAGTTGCGAGAACGAGATAGTGAAGTTAGGCAAGCGCAACCACTTGTTGAACCACAACAGGAAGTAGTACCTGAAGAAAGGCTAGTAGATGCACCTGAACCTGAACAACAAGAAGAAGTAACAAAACACCGGGATGTACAATTGCAACGGCAGCTTACAGGTTTGTTAGAGCAGGGAGTGGCTATAAAACCACCAGGAGCACTTCCGCCAAAGAGACTAGCAAGAAGCGGTATGCAGGTGCCTGACGGGATGTCATCCAAAGCTGATTTTGAGGCATATTTTCAAAAAATGGATATGACGACTGATGCATCAAAATATGACTTTGCTAAGTCTATCTTGGCAATGCAAGAAGCGGCTCTTAGAAATCCTGTAACTGCTGAAAATCGGGATCAAATTTATGAAGCGATGAAATTTGTTTCTGGGGAAGCTTATGGATGGTGCATGAAGCTTTTAAAAGACGAAATAGATAATCTTGCTCAAGCCAAAACGCAAGCTGAGGCAGATATAATTCATGCAAAGATGCAAGATTATTATAAAGATGCCCTTAAGTACGCTAGTAACTTTCCAACCCAAAGTCCGGAATTATTAGTAAAAATGCCAATAGCAGATAAACTTGTTGAAGTTCGTCCTAAAGTTGAAAATAATGCAGGTTGGTTTAATAAAAATAAAATAGTAAAACTACGCAATGATATGTTAAATAAATGGGATCCAAATCATAAATTGAATGAATTTCCTACGTTAGAAGCTGACTGGATGAAAGAAAAAACTATAGAAGAAACTATAGAAGCTCTAGGTAGATTTCTCATAGGTGAACACCCAGACGACACACCTGCAATGAAATGGCTGCGCATGGATGAGTTTAAACGGCTCCCGCAAGCAATATTAAATGATTTGTTAAATAGCCCAAGTGAGCAAAATATTGATAAAGTCTATAATACCCTCAATAATTATATTATTAAAGGCAAGACTGATGAATTTATAAAGCTATTTAACCTCTGCTCTCCTGAAATTCAGCGGCAGCTGCTAGAAAATCGTGATCGGGTTGAACCAAAAAACCTGCTCTATAATTCCATGATGTGGGGAAATCAAGGTATATATGTACGTGTAAAAGATGCATGCATAAGGTACAATATTGAAGTTTTAGATTTAATTTTTGATTCTGCGCGCGACGCTGCAAGAGGAAGAGACCTGTATATTGAAGGACAAAAGCTACCAAAAGCTGAAGTAACTCTGGCTTTACCTTTTTTCCAAAATGAAATATTTGAATTAATGCAAAGTTCGACCGTAGATGAAATCGATAATAAACGCCTTTTGAATATTGCCGTTTATTTTGGAAGTGCTAAAGCGGTTCAGGTAGCCTTAAGAAATGGCGCTGATGTTACTCTAAAGGGTTCAAGGGACAGAAGTCCTATTGCCACTGCATCTATGTTACATGACTTCAGGCATGACATTTTTATGCATATCATACAGCATTGTTTTACTGAGATAGAAAATGGTCAAGAAGTAGAAAAATATAAGCAAGCCATTGCTGAATCTGGTGCAGAAAACTATGTTTATTCGGATTATTCGCTTAGTGAATTTGAAAATTACCTTAAATCTGCTGTGGCTTATGGAATAAAATTTGAATTAAGCCCTATTTTCTATATTGCGCCATTTGAGTATTTTGCTAAGAAAAATGAAGGAAGTGCACAAGATGCTTTAGTAAAATTCAAGTTAGCTATAGATGATGGTTTAATTAATCCTATTATAATGCTTAGAAATAATAAGATCTTTTATAAAGATAATGAACCTTTTGAAAGAGAATGTAGGAAATTTAACTTAGAAGAAGCTATAATACGGTGTGGTAAAATACCGGAATTTAATGAGGCCTTAGATTATGCGTTCATGCATGGTCTTAAAAATGAAATTGAACGTGGGGCAGATCCTGAAAGAATGCGGCCATTTTATGATGAGCTACTAACGATTCGGGGTGAAGAAGGCAAGTTTAAATTACAAGCAGAAATTCTAAATTTAATTCCAGATATAGATATTGAAAAGGAAAAAAGTATACGAGCACAGTTATTTGGGGAATCAGAAGTGCAGTTACAAGCTGCTGAAGCTATTTTTGGCATGTTTAATAATTTAAGAAAACAGGCAAAGCGTGATGAAGAGCTAGATTTTACTGATCTTGATGCTTACTGCTTGCGACTAAGATCTAGTGGTCAGGTTGGTAATCAATGGCTCAATCAATTGGTAGCTTACAATGCTGCATTCTTAGGTGATAAACTTGAACAAATAAACTGGACTCCGGAAGCAATTGGAACTTACTTTGCGGGTAAAGAACGTGAAAATCAAGCGGAATGGGATGCCGCAATTGAAGCTGTAGCAGAAAGACCTGAAGAAGCTCAAATGCGTTTAGATATTTCCATAACCCCGCCTGAGAATACTACTCACGTGATAGCACAATTGAAAGACGGTGCAGAGGCGGGAGATTTGTCAGCGGTGCAAGCCGTTCTAAAGGGTGAAGAATATAGACAACTAAGCGATGCTGATAAAAAAGCCGTCTGTAAAGCAGTGCTATTAGCAGGGATAAGCATTCTTAGAACTGAGAATGATATAGTCAAATTGCATGCAGTCAATGATACACTCAAAGCACTATATGCAGAGTTTGTACGGCTTGATTTCAAAGATAAAGGTTACTCTCAACTAGACATGCAGGAAATCGTAGAATTAGACAAGGAGCTTGAAGACCATGTGCATCAGGTTGATTTTAAAAGTCTTGCACGTACAAAAGAAAGGGAGCTGAATTTTTGGAATCATAATGCCATAGACAAAAATGATCTTAAATCCGAAGTAAGAACTAAGACTGCATCCAGAGAATTTTTTGAAGACTATTTTCAAGGAGATGAATTCCAACAAGCAAGTGCCGAGAAGAGGTATGAAG
Source organism: Alphaproteobacteria bacterium (assembly GCA_013288625.1). Taxonomy (GTDB): domain Bacteria; phylum Pseudomonadota; class Alphaproteobacteria; order Rickettsiales; family Midichloriaceae; genus JABDBN01. Next base: position 18,108 of record JABDBN010000018.1, read on the forward strand.
GTTGTAAAAAGATATTAGCCAGACTGGAGAAAGCCATCAAAGAGCGCCCAGAAGATGCTGAAAGAATTGTAGGTGCAATGAAAGTTGTTTACGAACAGGCAATCGAGTGCTGTAAACTACTAGTGCTAAAGGGTATGCATGACCTTGCTAGCGTAAAAAATGCAACAAAGGCGGCTAAAATTAATGACAAGATGCTGGGTTACTATAAAGAAGCACTTGAGTTTGATAAGCAAATACCTAGAGAATTAGGAGTAGCGGGATTTGCGCAGAAGGATCCATTGGCTGACGCAATTGAAGAAGAAAGAGAGCGTGCGCAAGCTAATGTTGATAAAGGCTTTAGACATAAGAAGTTGCGCTCTGCAATGCTGAAAAAATGGAATACTGAGGAATTAGAGGAGTTAAAACTTAAATGGGAAAAAGCTCAGCTAAGTGAAGCTACGCCTCCTGCTACCAAACTGTTTCAAGGAATCTTCACTTCAAAGGATGTAAAGGCCTCTTTACCTAACTTAAAAACTGTATTGGATAATCAGATAGAATGGGCAGCAATCCTTCATAAATTCGATCCAGCGTACTCTCTAGGGTATGAAGCTCTTAAAGTCGAGAGACCGTATGCATACGATAAAATGAAAGAATTTATGGATGCAATTACAGATAATGTAAAAGAGCTTACAAAACTCTATAAAAATCTTGAAGAGAAGCCTACACAGGAAAACAGAGAGCTATTGAAAGTTGCACTTGAGAAGAATGCTTATTTAATAGTTGGTGTGGTTGACTTAAGAGATGCTATTAGAACAAGAGATTTTAGCGATTTAGAGAAAGATAAGTCAGTTTCTAATTCTCAAACTTATGCTGTAGGTACCCACAAAGATGCTGCCCAAGCTGCAATAGAAGCGCTTAAAGCACGGTTAGAACTGGAAAAAGTTCCACCTGAGGTAGTAAGGGCGGAAATTATAGAAGAGCCAGGTGATGATATAATACTAAGACCAGTTACTATGGTTCTTCCAGTTGTAGTTATTGAGCCGCTAGCCCTTTATCAGCTTCGTGATAGGGCAGTTGCGCTGATTAGGGATGGATCTAGAGAAGAAATAGCTGCATTTTTTCAATGGGAAGATTATAAAAAATTAGATAATGTTCACAAGTATAATCTTTGTCAAACTATGCTGGCCGCAGGGTTGGAAGCTATTGAAAGCGCAGATTTAGCTGTAACCCAAAGAATTAACGCAAGCATGAAAGTGGTTTATGCTAAAGCCTTAGAAAGTACCAAAGGGTTGCTAACCGACCAGGTGGGATATCTTGTTGAAGCAAAGGATGAAGCTCTTATGCAAAGTGTTAATACCTCGATGGAAAAGCACTATAAAGAAGCGCTTGAGTATGCACGTCAGGCTTCAGAAACCCCGGATGTATATAAGAATGCTGCAGATGCTTTGGATAGTGCGATAGAGCAAAGTAGAGTAGTGGCTCTAGGCAATGTTAGAAGTGGTATGCGTAGACTGGATATGAGGGCAAAGACTAAAGAAATTGTTCGTTTGCGCACCGAAATGCTGACTGGATGGGAGCCTTCTAAACTTCAAGCTAAGAGAGCTGAATTCGAAAGGCCATACATGGAAGCCGAAGCCGCAGAAGCAGCAGCGCAAAAAGGCGGAGATGCTATAATAACACTGGGTAAATTGATCGCTACTCCGCTGCCTAAGCCAGAAACATATAGTGAAGCTGAGTGGAGTGATGCTGTAAAAGAAGAATTTAGGCTTGAGAGTTTTATACTTTACTTTGGGCAACTCACGCCGGAATTGCAGCAGGATTTAATAGGCTTTGTTGTAGGCAAGCAAGCAGGGCTTACAGTTGCTCATATCTTTGAGAAACTCAACTCATATATTGAAGATGGCAGAACTGGAGATTTTATGAGCTTATTTGAACTTTGCTCTCCGCAAATACAGCAACAAGTATTGGGCAACTTTGCTCCAGATAAACCAAACAACCTGCTTATGAACGCCTTATACAATGGAAACAGAGCTATATATGTATACTTACTGCCTAAAGTTGTAGATCCTTTAGCTTTAATTTTTGATACTCAAGCATCCCTTCTTTTTGATGGTGATGGTGAACCAAAGGCTAAGGATGCAGCATTAGATTTTTGCAGGGAGACAATTACAAATTTAATCACTCACCCTGATGCTAATAAAGCTGTCATTGACGAAAAGCGCCTTCTGAATATAGCCGCATTTTTTGGGGCAACTGCTGCGGTTCAAGCTGCGTTAGAAAAAGGTGCAGATCCTACAGTTACAGGGTCAAAGGGGCAAACTGCACTAGGCGTTACAGCCTTCCATTTAGAGTCAAGGCGTGCTGCATTTCTGGAAATCCAGGATGCATGTTTTACTAGTATGGAAAAATTGGGTGGAGATAAAACAAGATACAGCAAAGCAATAGTTGATTCCAACGCATTACTCTATTTATACCGTTTTGGAAAGCCAGAGGATCTTGAAGCCTTCAGAGCAAGAGCTAGAACCAATAGAATTAAACTGAGAATAAAGCCAAGTGAATTTTTCAGACCATTTATTATGTTGGTAGAAGGAAATGCTCTGGTCAATTTAAGTGAAGCTTTGCAAAAGTTTGATAATTTGGTAAGAAGTGGTGTTATAGATCTTGCAGCTATACCAGAAAATGATGGGCTCGCTCAGGCAAACTACGCTTCTTTTAAACTAAGATGTTTGAGTTTGCCAGGAGTTCGGGATGCTTTTGATTCCGCTCTTATGCATGGGGTCGAAAGAGAATTAGAAAAACAACCTGTAGTTGACTTTGCAAAAGTAAAACGACTTTATGAAGAGCTACTATCAATTAGAGGAGAGGAAGGCAAGCTTAAGTTGCAAGATGAAATACTATTATTAGCTGCAAACAAAGCTATCGATGAAGTAGTATTTCGTACAGGAGTATTTGGTGAATCCATAACAAGAGCAAATAATGCAAAAAGACTAACTGAAATGTTTGTGCCTGATCAAAGTGGGGATATAGATCTTTCTGCTATCTCTAATGAGAGCTTAAGGCTTAGAGCTTCACCTGGCGTTGACCATGCCTGGTTGAATCAATTCTTATCCTACAAAGCTAGTTTTATACCAGGGCTTAATCAAGCTGACTGGGATCCGGCAGCACTTGAAAAATTCTTCTTAAATCAAGAATCTGCAGCGGAAGCTCTGAAGAAACACAAGGCAGCGCCGGTACCAGTAACACCATCTGCAGTAACCTCTTTAAAACGACCAGTAGCACCTCCGCCGCCAGTTGTTCATCCAGTGCCATCAGCACGTCTAGCACACCCATCACATCCGACACCTCTTGCTGCAGCATTAAGGCCATCACCTCCGCCAAGAGTAGTGGTTCCATCTATGTCACCAATGTTACCAGGGGCACCTCCAGCGCCGCCGTTGCCATACCCACCGGCAGTAGTGCCGCCGGTCATAGCTCCAGCACCTGTATCGCCATCCCTATACCCTCCAGCACCTGTGCCGCCATCGCCGCAGCCAGCAGCGCAGCCTGTTGACGCTGGAGAATTGGCTAGTAAGGATGAATTGGTCAAGGAATCGTCAATTGATCGGGCATTTAAAAGTGGGCTGAAGCTTACTGGAATTGGAGTAGGGCTTGGAGTGGCCTGGCTGGTTTGTGCATTTGTTCCGGGAGCGCAATTCTTACTTCCTTTCTTGTTTGCTGCTGGTGCCCTTACTCTAGGTATAGGTGTTACAACCACTGTCCTCTCAGGATTAGCAAAGGCGGTAGATGTTCTGGTTGCAAAACCGGTCAAATGGGCTGCTAATAAGGTTAAAGAGCCTGCAAAACCACCTGTGCAATCTTTGCCTAGTCGTACACACACGCCACCAGCAGTAGCTACCCATAAAGGTCACGCAGCGAGCGTATATAAAACCCCATCAGGCCCTCCTTATAGAAGCTAATTATACCAAGTTTTTTTTTAATTGATACTAGGAGCGCTATACCTAGCCGTAGCTCGCAGATCGAAGGCTGGACGACGTAGCAATAAATAAGGGACCTGGTATTACAGTAGGCCGCGTCTTTTGAAAAAGTAGTAGGAAAGACCAGCGGAAGCTACAATTAGCAGGAGTGCAAAGGGATAGCCTAGCACCCAGTCGACTTCCGGCATATAGGTGAAGTTCATGCCATAAATACTCGCTATCAAAGTGGAAGGCAGGAACATGGCAGCGGCAATGGTAAATAGCTTTATAGTTGCGTTCTGCTCAACGTTTAGCATGCCTAAGGTGGCGTCAAGCAGGAAGCTGTTCCTCTGGGAAAGGAAATTTGCATATTCCGTAATAGAATGAATTTCGCGGGTTAAGTTACGGAACTGGTTGCGCAGTTCTTTTTTAGAAAGATAGCGGCTTTCATCGATCTGTCCAAAGAAAATAAGCATGCGGTTAATACTGACAAGGCTTTCCCGTACTTTAGAGATAAGATTTCCGGCTCGTCCTACCCGTTTGATCAGGTCAGTATAATACTCCGAGGAACTGACTTCTACTTCTTCCTCCTCATTATCCTGCTTGAGCTTCTTCCGCTTACGGATTTCCGAAAGGGTAGAGGGCTTTTCAAAGATATCGATCAGCATCTGGTCGATTTCATTACCGGTTTTCTCCAAAGCATCAGCCAGGCTATGCACCATTGACTCTACCAGCCCTTCAAGCACAACGGCTGGGGATTCACACAATTCAGCATCGCGCAGCGCCCGCGACGAAAAATAGCTGAAAGCCTTGGGGCGCGAATAGCGGAGAGTCACCAAAAACTTAGGGTGGAGAATGAAAGTAATAGCCGTGCCTTCCGGGTAATCGCGATCCATTTTTTGAATGGCAGTAATGGTCATATAATAGGAATCGCCTTCCTTATAAAAAGGGCTCATAACCTCGAACTTATCCATTTCCTCACGGGTAGGCGCATCAATCTTGGTCGCTTTTTGTATGTATTTATCCTCTTCCATGCTGGGATCAAGCAGATCAATCCAGGATGTTGATTTAGGGATTGGGTCACCAGCACTTAGCTCGACTTTCTCGATTTCACCCTCATCGGTATATGTGTAGGCTATAATCATGAGCCCCCTTATAAAGATAAATTATGAAACGCAGAAATACCTAGAGGTATCTCATTGGCAACGCTAGTAATTCGTGTGACTAATTTAGTTATTAATGCATATAGAAAAATATAGCAATATATTTATGTGGTGTGGATTCAAATATAGTGCAGTAGGCTGGTCGGCTCTTCATTATAAACTTATGGATATGGTAATAGTTAACTCTTTGTTAACTATTTAATATGTATAATATGTTTTATAATAGCTAATACAAGGGAATTATGCGCAATAAACATGCAGTAGCCCAAAAAATCCGCGCGCTAATGGATTTGTGGTTTAACCCTGACCCTAAGGTAGAAAAAACGTATACTGGCATAATAGCGGAAGCACGGCAGCACCTAGGAGAATACTCTGAAAAGTTCATTGAGCTATTCCAGCAATTAAGTGCAGAAGAAAAAGATGAGCGCATGCCAGGCGGTAAGAAGAGGGGAAGAGAAGCAATTTACAAGCTAGCACAGGATATCGAAAAAGCCGCCCAGGAAGAAATTGCAGAGAAGCAACCCAAAGATTTAAAAGATTTCTTTCAGTTCTACCGAGAAAAACTAGCAACTGACAAGCAATCTTCTGAAGAAAAGCTAGAAAGATATTTTGACAGCCTAGCAGAAGCTACAAAGCAACAGCTCATGAGAGAGTGCGCTAAATTGGAAGGTTTTGAGGATTGTGTTACATTGGACCAATCTGGTGTTGTTGCTTTAAATGATGTGATAGTGCAGTTATTTCTCTTACATGTAAAAGAAGGACTTACTAAAGAGGAATCGCGCATAAAATTACTACCTGAACCAGGTAAAGAAAAAAGTGTAGAGTTTGCTGATTTTATCGTAGGAGCTAATATCACTGAAACCATGCGCAATATAGATGGTAATTATTATATAATTGATAAATCAAACAGACAGCTAAGGCAGGTTGTTTTTAATAAGGAAACTGTAAGCTATGATTATAAAAAGCCTGGGAAAGAAACTTTTATACAAGCTTTACATACCCAATTTAAGAATACAACCTATACCATAACCGATGCTATTAGAGACAAGAATGTTGATTACCTATTAAAGCACCACGCTTCTGAGCTTTTGGAATTAGAGCCTCCAGTTTTAATGTCATTGAATTACCATTATATAGATGAGCAGTTTAAAGTTGAGCGATATGGCACGCTTTTACACAAAGCAATTGACTCTAAAAATGCCATGAACTCAGCAGACTTTTATAAGTTATATATGAGGATTTTCAGCAATCTATTTGAAGCCACTTTATGGGCTAGCTATAGTAATTTACGTAATGAAAAAGGTCAGACAGTATTTAACCTGGCAAGAGAGCGTTTAATTGTCGATTTACCTGGAGAAGAGAGGGTAGTCGCTCGGATAGACAGTCAAAGCACTCACACCCAATCGGTTCATAAGAATGTTGATCAGGCCATTGTGAGATTAGCTAAAAAAATGGACAGAGATTTAGGGTTTAATGCCGTTGTTGGGAGTGCTACTCTTTCAGACAAACTAACAAAAGATGACCCTATAACAATAGCCTTTACCAGTGAAGCCAAGAAGAAAGAGTTGCAGGATGTGCTTAATACTCACTTTGATAACCTTAAAAATAAAGTAGATAAGCTTGCAGTTATGAATGATGCAGAGCTTTTTGAGTATATTAAACCTTCCCTGGAGAAATTTGAAATAGAGCAAGGGCCAAATTGCAAGCCAGTACAGGAGCTTAAAAATAAATTACTGAAGATAAAAGATATGCTTGATGATATAGCTAATCATAATCGTTTTCATCAACTGGGTAGCATTTACTCTGTCGATGCTAATGGGCACATAAGGGATAGCTTGAATCTTTCGTATAAAGAGATATTGTCTCTTGCTTATTATTCATCTCAAGACGAGCATAGTTTATCAGGAATTACCGCCGCTTCTGATAAAGCCATGGTGGAGAAAGTTAAAATTAATGCCGAGATAAGTTTTTTAGCAGGGCTATATGATGTAAGGCGGGGCTATAATATTGACAATGAAGATTATAATCACAGTAACCCAGACAAAAATCGATGCATTGGCGGGACAGTAAATAGCCTGATAAATAGCTTAAATAGCTGTCATAAATTAGTTGAAGTTAGAAAGATTTCAGACGTTACTCTCAAAGATGAGATGAAAAGCAAGATTAATGAATATCTGTGTGATCCAAACAGAAGCCAAATGCTTGATCAGAAGTCCTTCAAACTAAACCTATTATTATGGCAACAAAACAATACCATGCCTTCTGATTTAAAGGTGCAGTTTAATACCTGTTTCAAAGATGAGATACTTGAAGAGTTTACAAATGAGTATGGCAGTTATCTTGATGAGAAACCTGAGAGGCAACGAGCAATGATGGACATTATCTATCAGGAAGCTTTTCTTGATATGAAAATAAGCCAAGAGTTACAAAAACAAATCAAAGATTTTGATGTGTCAATGATACCCGATGACCAGCTGGATATGCAGTTAACTTCAGGATTGGGAGCATTATTTATATTAAGTAAGAATGGGTACACTACTTTTCTTAATCATATTTTTAATCAAAATCCAAGTAAGTTTGAGGGCATTTTAGCTAGAGCTGTTGCATCAAATAAGCTTATGAACCTAATAAATGATGACTTTAGTTATCTAAGCCTGTTGAGTCCACCGGCTAAAGCAAAATTTATAGAAAGTTATATGGCTTTAGGTGCAGTAACTGTCAATACTTATAGGGGCAATGGTGCGGACCCAATGTTCATTTGGGCATTAAGAAATAGACATTTTGATATTGTCAAAATGTTAAAGGAATTTCCAGGTTTGGCTCCTGAAGCTCGTGACTTAAGATATGTATTCCTGAGTGCAGCAGAAGAAGGGGATCTTGAGGTTATTGAGATTCTAAAAAATATTCCGGGTATTAACCCTAACTGCAAACCTAGTGTTTATACAAGCGGTCTTGATACTAGAATATACACAGCATTAATATGGGCAGTTGTAAATGGGCATTATAAAGTTATTGAAGCCTTAAGGGAATTTCCAGGTATTGATCCTAATATCAAAGGTGAATGGGATATGACGGCATTAATGTATGCAGTCAAAGCCGAAAATATTAAATTTATTAAAGCTCTAAAAGACTTTCCCGGAATTGATCCTAATGTTAAAAATGATAACGGGCAAACAGCCTTAATGTTAGCTGTAAAAGAAAATAATATTAAGGTTATTATGCAGCTATTAAAGAGCTATCATAATATTGAAGTGCCTGTTACATTAGCAGAATCCGAATCGATTAGCGAAGAAGCAAAAGCAATCCTTATTTCTTATCAAAAGCAACCAACAGCCTGGTTACTCAGAAATAAGGCTGACGTCGAAGTTATTGTAAAACGTGCACTAAGTAAGAACCTCAAATTAAACGACAAACATAAACAGAAAATCGCATTAAGAGCAGCACAATCTGACAGGCCAGATATAGTTGTTCATATAATAAGCCGAGACCTCAGTAATATTGAATATCTCAATAGTAAAGAAGTAGCAGATGCGATAATTGATTGTTTGAATAGAGCCTCATCTTTCGCAGCCGTGGCACCAGTAGTTAAAGTTAACATATTAAATAAATTAAAAGAAGCTAGCGAGAGTCCTGAGGGGTCAGCTATTGATAAAGAAAAACTGAATGTAAGCCTTAATAATGCTGTAGAACAATTGGGTGAATATAATAAAGCAAGAGAAGTGTTCATGGCATTGACAAGCGCTGATCTTGAAGCCAATAAACAGCTCTTAAGCCAGGCGTTGCTGGGAGACGATCATATTTTAGTTAAGAAATTTGAAGAGCTGGCGATGGGCAGCGGCGGCATTACCATTCTTTATGCTGGAGATGCTATTCTCAAACTAAAAGCGCTAAAGTATGCAGAACGTGCTCTTGTTAACATTGATAAAATTGAGCCCGCGCAGAAAAAGGAGCTATTAGAAGTGCTGCAACATTTGGGTGGTGGGCCTGAGGGTAATATTTTTACCAAATGGGTCAATACAAATATTGTTGAGGGGCTAAAGCTTGTGAACTCTAACATTAGCGAACAGGGTAAGCCAGTTGTAATTCATGCAACAGAATTGCCAACAGTTCCTCAATCTAAGACTGCTAAAGACCCAAGTCCAGAGCGCTAATATATAAGATTAGGCTTCCCTTTGACAACTCTAATAATTCTTGTGACTAGTGTCGGTCAGGTCAAAATATAGTGCAGTAGGCAGAAATTTGTTGTATAATGCAAGTCAAGAAACGTAACTTAGGTTTTGCCATGTCAGAAGAAGTTATGCCTAGAGTCGATATCGCGTTTAAGAAACTTTTTGGAGTGGATGAAAATAAAGACTTACTGATCTCTCTGATCAATTCAGTAGTCTCCGAAGAAGATCAAGTAGAGACTGTGGATATTCTTAATCCATATAATTTCCAGGATTTTAAGAATGATAAATTATCCATCCTGGATATAAAGGCTAAAGGCCACACTGGCAAGCGCTACTGCATTGAAATTCAAATCAGTGACGAAGGGGACTATGATAAAAGGGCGCTATTCTATTGGGGGAAAGCATATACTCAGCAGTTAGGAAAAAACAAAGCTTATTCAGAATTAAACAAAACGATTGGAATACACATACTGAACTTTATAAGCATCCCTGAAACCGAGGAATATCATAACACCTTCCGTCCATTTGCAAAAAAAAGTGGTGTACATTATTTTAAGGATATGGAGTTGCACACAATAGAACTCAGCAAGTTTGAGGATAAGATCAAAGTAGAAAAACTGGATGAGGCAGATGAACTTAAGCTGCTATTGTCGAAAATAAAGACATCTCTTGATCGGTGGGTGGCGTTTTTGACCCGGCATAATTTATTAAACCAGCATAACCTCCCCAAAGAACTAAAGGATCCGCAGCTTGAGAAAGCCTTAGAGGTTATGGAAGTGATGAATTTTAGTGCTGCAGAAAGAGATGCCTATGAAGCTCACTTAAACTGGCTGCGAATTGAAGCAAGTACTCTTAAGAAAGCCGAAAAAAAGGCTTTGAATAAAGGTAGAGAAGAAGGTAGACAGGAAGGTAGACAGGAAGGTATACAGGAAGGTAGGCAGGAAACAGCTGTAGAAATAACTAGAAATATGGTTTCTCAAGGCGTTGATATTAAGATAATTGCTAAGTGCACTGGTTTAACTGAAAAGCAAATTAAAGAAATTAAAAGCAAAAAATAATGCGCTGATTCAGTTGCGCCACAAGTTAACTTCAGATAGCATATACTAAAAGCATTAGGTTGAGCGCGTGCACAGTATTAACAAAAGCTATGTCATTTTCGCTGTTGTCGCAGCTTTGTTGCTCTGGTTTTTTGCCAGCGTCAGCAGTATATTGACGCCATTTGTAGTCGCCCTCATTATATCGTATTTTCTTGCGCCGATTGTGGGGTTTTTGCAGAACCATAGAATCGCACGCCCTTTAGGAACAGTACTTGTTATGATGGGATTTTTTGTGGTTATCGCCCTCATTTTTCTCACGGTTTTCCCGGTACTATATAAGCAGATTGTCATCCTGATTACGCGAGCCGTTAGCCATAAAGCTGAAATCAACGAGGTCATGCCCAGGCTGCTGGGAGAGCTTGATACCATTAACCCTGAGCTTAAAGCTAAGTTTAAGGAATCGTTAATCGGGTTTTCTTCTGAATTCATGTCCTTTTTTACCGCTATGCTCTCAAGGCTGATCAATTCAGGCTTTGCTGCAGTCAATGTCATCTCGCTTATTTTTATCACTCCAATTGTCCTCTTTTATACGCTTAGAGACTGGAACCAGATCATATGTGCGCTTGAGTGTTCTGTGCCCCGCCGCTATGCTGGGACTGCTCAAAAGCTTTTTCACGATATTGACCATTCGCTTTCAGGCTTTATCCGCGGACAGACCATGGTGTGTCTTATCCTGGGTTTCTATTACGCCATTAGCCTGACTTTTGTTGGTATTGAATCAGGTATAGCACTGGGGGTTATCAGTGGTATCCTAACTTTCATTCCCTATGTAGGAGCTCTGTTTAGTGGCTTCCTGTGCATATTGGTTGCGACCATACAATTCGGAACGGTTCATCATGCACTGCTGGTGATTGGGGTATTTGTGGTTGGGCAGTTTATAGAAGGGCATTTTCTGGTGCCGCGGTTGGTAGGGCACAACGTCAACTTGCACCCGGTGTGGATTATGTTTGGCATCATGGCAGGTGGAGCATTGTTGGGCTTTGTTGGCGTCCTGATAGCTTTACCCTTGACAGCAGTGCTGGGAGTGATTATAAGATTCGCGTTAGTATATTACTATAACAGTAGCTTTTATAAAAATAAAAAGTGAAGGAAATTAGGAGCAAGACCATGGCAGATAATAAAGTTTTTGGCGTATCAGCTGACGCGTTAAAGCAGTATGTTGAGAAGATCGAACACCTTGAGCAGGAGAAAGCTGAGATCGCCAATTTTATCAAAGAAGCCTATATGGAAGCCAAGTCGACTGGCTTTGATCCTAAGATAATCCGTCAGGTAATTAAAGACCGTAAGCTTGATCCAAAAGAAGTTGATGAACAGGAAACTTTACTTATTATGTATAAAAGGGCACTAGGCATGCTACCGGAACTTGATCAAGCTGCCTAGTTACCTAACTAATTTGCAGAGAGGTTATTAATATGCAATGTTGCCCATATCATAGCCACGAAAGAGCTTTCCGTAGAAAAAATCCAGGAAATGTATTAGGAGGATAAAA
>JABDBN010000019.1 GCA_013288625.1 Alphaproteobacteria bacterium
TCAAATATGGCATTAACCCAGGTCAGAAAGCCGAGCGCGGCCTGGCTACAACCCGTGGTATATTGAGCTACGTTGGCAAGCCTTTGAAACCGGCTGCGGGCAGCAATACTGCAATCTATGGCTGGCAGGATATTTACAGGCAGAACTTCCCAGAACTTGGCACGCGCTGGATGGCCAATTGCGATGTTCCAGATCTTGATCTTTTTCCTCCCAGGTACAATATAAAATCTATACAGTTTTCTGCAGGGATGGAAAGTACCGCACTCCATCTTGGGATCTGGTTATGCTCCTGGCTAATCAGATTGGGTATCCCCTTAAATCTTGCACAACACTCCAAGTTCTTACTTAAAGCTAGCCATTGGTTCGATTGGATGGGCACAGATGCGGGAGGCATGTTTATGAATTTTAAAGGTCTGGATAAAGCAGGCAAGCACTCTGAACTAAGCTGGTATATTATAGCACGCTCGGGAGACGGCCCTCAGATTCCATGTATTCCTGCGATCATCCTAACTAAAAAACTGCTAAATAAAACTATTACAAAAACTGGCGCCCTCCCCTGCGTTGGCCTGGTTTCGCTCGAAGAATACCTGGAAGAGTTGAAGGATTTTAATATTGAAACTTTCGAGGAATGGGCGTGACCCGCCTTCGCTTACGCTTCGGCGCGGCAGGCATAATTTTCCAGTCTGAGACTACAGTCTACGCATAAACCTGACTATCCTGCAATAAGAAATATATTAAGATTCTGGTATTGCCCAAAATATTTCTTTGCTTAGTTTGGCTTTTCCGCTAGTTTATTAAAAAACTGGGAATCTTACTATGAAGCTTGCAAGCTATGCTTGTGACCCATTAAAAACCGCCGGCAGGATCCATGAAGAGAAATTTACGATCAACAACCACAACCCCTTTTTGAAAGATCGTGACCGAGTCATCCACTGTGTGGCCTTCCGCCGCCTCGAGTATAAAACTCAAGTATTTGTCAACCATGTCGGCGATCATTACCGCACCCGCCTAACCCATACTCTTGAGGTAGCACAGATTGCGCGAACCGTTGCGCGCGAGCTTAATTTAAACGAAGATTTAGCAGAAACACTGGCGCTTTGCCATGATCTTGGGCACCCACCATTCGGCCATGCTGGCGAAGATGGCCTCAATGAAGCCGCAATTCAGTATGGTGGCTTTGATCATAACCTGCATACGATTAAAATTCTTACTCAACTCGAACAAAGGCATGCCGAATTCGATGGACTAAACCTAACCTGGGAAACTCTGGAAGGCACAATAAAGCATAACGGGCCAGTAGAAGGAAAGCATGCGAAAGGCAAAAAAACTCCACAGCTTATCACAAACCTCTCACAACAAAAAGATCTGCTGCTTTCAGCTTATCCATCCCTGGAAGCCCAGGTCGCGACTCTGGCTGATGACATCGCTTACTGCAATCATGATATTGACGATGGCATACGGGCTGGCATGTTTAAACTTGAGGATTTAAAATCGATTAGAGAGATCGGTGATATTTATGATGCAGTTAAATTGGCTTATCCTGGTATCAATTCAACCCGCCTAACCCACGAAACCATTCGCAGACTTCTAAAATTTATGATTGATGACCTGACTTTTGAAACACAAAAAAATCTCGAACAGCTGGGTATTGCTGATGTTAACGACATACGCAAGCAGACCCAGGCAGTCGCTACTTTTTCTCCTTCAGTAGAGATAATGAAAAATAACCTGAAGGCCTTTCTTATGGAAAATGTATGGCGCGATTACCGCGTCAACCGCATGTCACTCAAAGGAAAGCAGATAATTTCAGACTTATTTAACAGATTACTTGAAAGACCTGAATGTTTACCCTCAGATTGGAGACTTAAAGTAAAAAAACTTGACAAGGATGGGGTAGCATGTGTCATCATAGATTATATAGCAGGAATGACGGATCGCTTTGCCATTGAAGAGCATACCAAAATGTTTAACCCTAATTATTTTTAATTATGTACATATATAATGACGCCCATTGTTTTGAAAATAAAATTGGTGAAGAAGGTATCTCCAAAAAGGATGTAACTTCAGTTAAGAAAAAGATTCATAATATTTTTAAAGATGTGTTCTTACATACATCAGCATCTACTAAATATTACCGGGTCATTCATCCCAAGGACCGAGAAGAACTGGTGACGACTTTGTTGCCGGTGGCCAAGCATATCCGGGAGAGCTTCGATAATGTCATAATTGTAAGCATGGGGGGAGCAACCCTTGGGCCACAAACCATCATTAGCTTAAGACATGCCCGCGACCTAAAACCAAAAGTTGAATTTTTAAATACAACTGACCCTATATATTTTGAACATGTCATAGTGCCTCTGAATTTAAAGCGCACGGCAGTTTTGGTGATCAGTAATTCTGGCAAAACCATGGAAACCATTTCCATGTTTGGCGCTATTGTATCGGAAATGCACAAAGCTGGCGTAAAGAACATCGGCAATCATTGCTTCTTCATTACCAGTGCTGGAAATAATCCTATTCGCAAAATGGCGCAAGAAATGCATTCAGTGATCATTGACCACGACCCGGGTGTAGGGGGCAGATTCACAGGATTTACCAGCGTTGGTGTTCTTTCAGGGCTTATTGCCGGCCTTGATATGTATTCATTTATTGAGGGACTAAATACTGTGGCTGAGGACTTTTGGAGGAATAAGGAAGATTCTGTGCCCTGCCAAGCCGCAACAACCCTTATGCTTCTCAATAAGCCAATATGGGTATTGCTTGGCTATTTGCATAGTTTTTCACCATTTCTTGAATGGTATGCCCAAATCATCTCAGAATCCCTGGGCAAAGACGGAAAAGGTTATACTCCGGTACGGGGTATTGGCCCTATGGATCAGCACAGCATGATGCAGCTCTACCTAGATGGCCCGCACGATAAGGTATACACTATGCTTTATGTCAAAGACACTTTGCACCATAGAAGCAAAATCTATTCTGGCGCTCATCCCGATTATCTGAAGTTAAAAACTCTGGATGAAGTTAATCGTGCGGAATTTGAGGCTACATCAAATAGTGTCAAAAAATGTAAATTGCCACTGCGCACGATTATGATGGATACCTATGATGAGTTTAACCTCGGTGAGCTCTGGATGCATGCCACACTTGAAACAGTTGTTTCCGGGCATATTATGGGAGTTAATCCTTTTGACCAGCCTGGTGTTGAGCAAATCAAGGTCGAAGCCGAGAGACTTATAAAAGCTTCTCATGGGTAACCACAAGTAGAAATATTTGCAAAAGCTGAGCAGAATGAGAGGTTATTATTCATTTGTCTTGTAATTTTAAGCATAATAGTATAACATTGCCATAAATTTATACTAATATAGCGGTAAAATTATGAGCAAAATGTCTTACAAACAACTATCAGATTCCTATCAAAGTGGCTTAAAAGCTGGGTTCAATCAAAAAATTAACAGCAAATGCCCGGGATTTGCCTTCACTTTTATTGGAGGCGCTTATGTGCCTTTTAAAAAATTTTTAGAACAATCTACAGACAAATGTGGCGGAGAAGATTTAAGATCTCAGGTTGTAGGCCTAAAAAAGTTATTAGAAGAAAATGGAAGGCTCTCTATAAATGATTTAGATAACAGATTAAATCGTTTTATCGAGATTTACCAAAACAAGTTAGCGAAAGCAGAAGAACAAGGTAAAAAATTATTAATCCTGCTTGGCGAAACTCATGATTTGCAAAGTTCTACCCTATTGGAAATGCTATTTCTATCTTATTTAAAAACTCAAGGTTTTGAGAATATACAAAGTGAATATGAAAAAGATTTCACTAATAGGTTAGAAAGTGGTTCAATTAAATCTTTAGGAACCAACGTATTTCATCATCTTTTCAAAATGAAAATCATCCCTGCTGATACTAATAGAATCAAGGAAGCAGTATCGGACACTGGTGATGTCGTTGATTATTCTAAATTGGCAGCACGTAATTCTGCTATTAAGAAAAACATTGTTGAAAAGAGTAGTGATCATCAGGTTGGTATATTTGGCAGAGATCATTTGCTTGATATCGCTAACCATAAACCTATAAAAGACAAATATGTGGTTTTACCTATTGATGTTTCTATTAACGTTGATATAGCGCCGCAAGAACTGCGCAGTGTATTTGAAAACTCCGAAAGCCAAGGCACTGTACGCTTTACTTTCGATCATAATATAGAATCCTTTACCGCTCAACGTATGGCAGAAATTTTTGGTAAATTCCTTAAATATAAATCTGGTGAAATGGTGAATCCTGATACAGTATTTGAAGCAAAGTTCGACATATCTAAAGACAAAGGGTGCGAGTACTTTGCTGGCAAAATGAAAAGTAACTTAGCATTTATTGATAAAATAGACAATGAATGCAATGAATTGGTACAGTCGCACTCACCAGAGGAACTATAATTTCCTTTAGTACTATACTATTATTTATAATGTATAGAACCCCCTACCCTACGTTCGAAGAGCGTGGGCTAGAAGTGACTACCGAACGCTTTAGCATAGGTAGTATAGCTAGCGCTCTAGTATTAATTAAAAAAGAGACTTGGTATATACCCTTTGCTTTCAAGAATTGGATACAGTATTTTTGTTTGTGTTATGGAAACAATCTAAACTATTAGGATATAAATGAAAACCAAAGTCGCTAAATTATTTTCCCTGGGGCTCGCCGCCTTTATGTTTTCTGGCAACGCCAGTGCAGCTACCACTGGTGATGCAGTTAATGCCTATTCGTTTACCTTTAAAGATCAAATGGGTAACCCTATAAAACTTGCTGATTTTAAAGGCAAAGTGCTGATGGTTGTCAATACGGCTTCTAACTGCACTCTAACATCTCAGTATGAGAGCATGGAAGAGCTCTATGAGAAATATAAGAAGCAGGGACTGGTGGTAATCGCTGTTCCCGCTAATGACTTTGGTAATCAGGAACCAGGTACTGATAAAGAAATTAAGGAATTTTTAGCAAACAATTTCCACATAACTTTTCCGGTTACCGCTAAAACTCATGTTAACGGCAACGACATTCATCCCTTTTATAAATGGGCTAATAGCCAGGTAAGTATTTTAGGTAACCCGAAATGGAATTTCCATAAGTACCTCATTGACCGGGATGGCGATTTGAGATATTGGTTTGCCCCCACTACTGAGCCAACCGCACCTAAAGTTACAGCGGCGATAGAAGCTCTTTTAAAAACGAAACCAGAAAATAGTTGATCTAGGGTTTGCTCCTCAGGGTCTCAACAGGAATGGACAACCTATCTAGATCATACTTAGTTAAAGTCATAGCTTGAAATGTGACTAAATTGGTCTATAATATTAATTCAAGTATTTGTTATATGGGAGTGATATGTATGCATATGTCTGTATCAGAGGCTCCAGAGAAAATTAAGAGTCTGGATGCTGTGATGACCTGCCAGGACAATCTCAATTTCATGCGTTCTCTTAAAAGCGAAAGCATGAAACTAATCGTAACATCACCACCTTATAATATCGGAAAAGCCTACGAAAAAAAATCTCCGCTTAAAACTTATATTCATGATCAGGCGCAGGTCATTTCTGAATGTATTCGACTGTTAGATCCATCTGGTTCTTTATGCTGGCAAGTTGGCAACCATGTGCGCGAGGGAGAGATATTCCCGCTGGATATTGTTCTTTATAATCTTTTCAAAGAGCAGGGACTTAAGCTAAGAAACCGTATTGTTTGGCATTTTGAGCATGGCTTGCATTGTTCAAACCGTCTTTCAGGTAGATATGAAACGATAATGTGGTTTACTAAGGGTGACAATTATACTTTTAATCTGGATCCTATCAGAGTGCCATCCAAGTATCCAAATAAAAAGTACTATAAAGGTCCAAAGGCTGGACAACTATCCTCAAACCCGAATGGCAAAAACCCTGGAGATATATGGATTTTTCCAAACGTTAAAAATAATCATGCGGAAAAAACCATTCATCCTTGCCAGTTTCCGGTTGAATTAGTAGAACGTCTGGTTTTAGCGCTTACAGATAAAGGGGATTCGGTATTTGATCCGTATATGGGAGTTGGGTCTACAGTGGTTGGTGCTGCAAAACATGGAAGAGTAGGCTATGGTTGCGATGTCATGCCGGAGTATGTTGCTATTGCATGGCAGCGCATAGCTGATCTCCGTTCAGGGATTCTAAAAACTAGGGAGATGTATAAACCTGTTTATGACCCCTCGAAGCCTTATGGGGGACACAAATGAGAATTGTTATGTATCATTCTCACCTCAATGGGCTTGAGCACTTAATTGTACACAAACCTCATCTTTGGCAAGAAATTAAGAAGGTCATTACAGAGATTGATGCGGAAGCCTGTAAGACTAAAGAATCAAAAGAAAAGCTCACTTTGGGTAAACAATTATACTCTCCTATACAGCTTAACAAGAGAATGAATGAGGGACTGTCTAAGTTTGACTGGCATCCATCTCGCACTTCCTATTGGGTAACTGGAGATGCACAGCTTATTAGGAAGACTATGCACCTTAATGCTGAACAGCAAAAAACAGAAATTGAAGCAGCAGGAAACAAGCCAATCTTTTCATATAATCAAACAGATTTTGTCAAAGAAAGAACTGCCGTAGAAGTTCAGTTTGGTAAATATTCATTCGTTGCCTATGATCTTTTCGTCAAACATATGGCATTCTTTGTTGGTGATATCATTGATGTAGGTATTGAAATACTCCCGATGAAAGAGCTTCAGCAGCAAATGTCCTCTGGTGTAGCCTATTATGAAGGCGAGCTGTATAATCTTATTCGTCAAGGACGAGCCATCCCTGCAGTGCCACTCGTGCTGGTAGGAATAGCACCCTAGCTTCTGAGGTCATTCATAAAAAGCAGAATACTTCTGTACCTAAATTTTGTGAGCTTTTTCACAGCAATAAACCCCAATTTATAATATCTCGTCTTTCGAAAATTGGGGCGTCATGCTTGCGCTTACTCAGCCTTCTGTTCTTTATAAATGTCGTAGTAATCAACTTCGATTTCCACTCTTCTGTTCGGAGCCAGACAACTTATTAGCTCATTGCGCTCGGCAGTGTTTTCACATTCTTTAACCTGATCCATTTTACCTAAGCCCCTGATGTCGATGATGCTGCTATCAAGCTGGATCAAAGACGTCAGATAAGTGCGCACTGCGTTAGCGCGGGCAAATGACAAGCGCTGGTTGTAATCATCAGTGCCGATTTTATCGGTATAACCCACAATTTTAACTGCCGTGATATTGTGTTGTAGTAGAATATTTGCTACCACCCTCAGCTTGTTCTTTTCCGAATCTTTTAAAAGAGCTTTGTCAAAATCAAAATATACTTTACGCTCATCCATCTGCATAATTTTAGTATAGATATCTTCGCCCTCACAAGGATCAAAAGCAGCATCAGAAGCTGAACGCACGCAGTGCTTAGAATGATCAAAGACAAAGCTATCATCGCCTGTACGAATCGCATCACGGTTCACAGAAGCTTCAGCTAGGTTTGGTAATGAAGCAAGTAAGCCCATAGTAAGGCTAATTGCTGGTAATGTAAGTTTTAAATTCATAATGACCTCTTTAAAATTGTTTTAGTTAATTAAGTCCACAAGTGCAAAGACAATACCCGCAAATGTGAGATGATTTCTTTAACACCAGGAATTTCACTGGCAAGAGCGACAAGTTGCTCTTCAATAATAAGGTTGGGCACATTACCGCTTAAAGTAACTTTGCCTTTAACTGATATAACTGAAATATTAAGCTTGCTAATTGTTGGCTTCTCCTGGTACATAGCTTTAATTTCAGCGGCAATACTAGTGTCAGTATTCAAGTGAATAATATTGTTACTAGAAGGAGGAAAATTGTCATTTGATAACATAGTAAGTCCCTCATATTAAGTTGTTGAAATCAAACTATTTACTAGGTTTTACCTCAAGTTTAGAAAATACATCGCTGACATTCTCCGTACTCTTAGCAATCGCTAGCGCAGCATTCTTGGCTTCTTCTGTTGGAACAGTGCCACTCAAGGTCACCACACCATTCAATGTTTCAACTCGAAGATTCGCTCCCCTGACCCTAGGATCAGATAGGAAAACAGTTTTAATTACAGTAGTTATAGTCGAGTCCGAAACGATGCTATTTTTTGCGGCCCCACTAACCTTTAGTTGAGAAATAACTACTGCAACGCCTTCTGTGCTTTGAGCCAATGCAATGGCTTTAGCCTTACTGGCCTCATCAGCCACCTGTCCAACTAAAGTCACATTTTTATCAGTAACAGTAACATGGATATTAAACTTATTTAGCTCATCATCTGTCATATATTTGCTTTTTATGGCTGTTGTAATAGCAGACTCATTAATGATATTGCAGAGATCTTTTTCCTCAGAGCGTTTGGTAATAAACCCCATGGATGCAGTAATTGCAGGCGCGAAGCTCATACTCACTACAGTGATAAAAGCTGCGAAAAATATATATGATTCTTTTTTGTTCATATGCAACCATCATTTAGTAAGTAAATAGGCATACAAATTCGTTGTATTCCTGATATTAAAGCTGACTTTGCCTTAACACGTAACATGAGATAGTAAGCCTTAGTTTGCTGCAGTACAACAGGTATAATGATAAACTTTTTCATTATTATGGCGCTTTTATATTGATTTATATGATACTATTAAAATTGCTTTTAAACCTTGCAACATCTAGCGCTGCTGAATGCTCTGATTGAATGGCAAAGTTTTAGCGGGCTTTTGTCTGAGTAAAGTTTCCACATACTCTGCAAGCTCACTTGATGGTTTACTGGATTCAGGCATAGCAATACTTGTACTTGCAAAGCACTGAGGATTATCTGATTTATGTCTTTTGCTAGAGAGAACCGCTGTAGGTTTTTCATGACTCTCGCGACTCACAACTTTAGCCAGATCTGATAATGATCCCAAGGGAGTAGGTTTTTGCATTGGTATCACTTCTGCATTTTCTTCTAGCGATTTTAGAAGGTAATCTGTGAGGGGTACAAAATTCGTCTCAACTTTTTCTCTATTAAACTCACGAGCTGTTTCAAAGTGTTTACATGCCTCTTTATTTCGACCCAAATTTTGAAGAAGTATTCCGAAGTTATAGTGGAGAATTTCAACCTGAGGCGCTAACATTAGGGCTTCTCTATACATATTAACCATGGCGTAGCGAAGATATGTAGTAGTTTTCTCAAGTGTAGTTTTCTGTTCCCCAGTAGCACTGGCTTCAGTTAGTTTATATGCTTTATATTGAAAATACATTGCTTGAGCAAGCTCGTGAATGTTCACATGCGCATCATCATTCTTGGGATTTAATTTCAGAGCATCCTGTGCAAATCTAATACTGTCTTTGAATTTACCACAAGCGCAATAAAGCTTGCTGATATATAGATGCAAAGAAACACTCTTCTCATAGACGCTTCCCAGCTTACGCTTCATCATAGGCATAATGCTGCCTTCATGCAATTTAATCGCTATATAACCCCTGTCATTAATCATAAGGTTTCTATATAAGGTTTCCAGAAGACGTAAAGCGTTAGTATTCTTTGGATTTATATCTAATACTTTCTCTACAAATCCGAATACTAGGATACAATTGTTATAGGAAAACACAGGAAGATTCTCTACCGAAACAAATTGGATCTGATTACGAATCTGTCGTCCCAGGTTATCACAATGCGATTTTATAATATTATTTAGGTTCTCTTCTAAAGGATTAGATCGATATTGATCGAGCAGAGTGCTCAATTCAATTTGATCTAACTTGATTATTCCAGTTTGAACTGCTTTCATGAGTGTATTAAAATTAGAGTGAATTGTTGCACAAAACTGCTATTATTGCATTTCATTTACCCGGCGCTTTTTTCTATACCATATGTAAAATGCAATCAAACACACGACAAAAATAACTAGAACAGTGTTAACGACCTGTAAATTTTTCTTTATAAGCGCATCGTTTTCACCAATAACAAAGCCTAGGCCAATCAGCACAGAACACCAGATCGTCCCCCCACATACTGTATAAAAGCAAAAATTGCGCAGGTTCATGCGAGCGAGTCCCGCCGGAAACGATATAAAATGTTTGACGCCGGGAAGCAGGCGGCCGATGAATGCAGAAATAGAGCCATGCTTATCAAAGAAGTGTTCGATCTTTTGCAGTTTTTTTTCATTGATGAAGAAGTAACGCCCATAGCTTATCAGGATTCTTCTTCCATAATGATAGGCGATCCAGTAGTTGCAGAGCGATCCCCCTAAGGTACCCAATATGCTTACAAACAAAACCAGCAGTCCATTCATCTCATGTCTCGCAACAAGAAAACCGGCAGGAATAAGAGTCACTTCCGCAGGTATTGGGATGAACGTGCTCTCGATAAATGTCATTATAAAAATTCCGAGATAACCAAAGCGCGAAATCAAATCTACAATATCAAGAAAGAATTCGTACATAGTGCTCCGATAAACTAAGATTAATTGCAGTTCCACAACCTTTATCAAGTATAAAGCCTGCTCAAAAAAAATACCAGAGTTAGTTTATATGATTTTATAAATAACTAAAATATATTAAGGATTAGTATTTAGAATAAAGCCATTTTGGTATATAAATAATTCTGCTATATTATCCAAACTGCCAGCGCAATACTATGCCGAAGTAGCACAGCGGTAGTGCAACTGATTCGTAATCAGTAGGTCGTAGGTTCAATTCCTATCTTCGGCACCATTCGCTAATTTTGCCAAAGGCAAAATTAGCAACCAAGTGATTTATCACTTTGTTGCGTGCGAAACGGATGCAACCTGTAGCCTCAGCGCACGGTGGCTTACGCCAGTTTATACACTCAATTTACTCTAAAATGCGCCAAATCCCCATCACAACCCGAAGCCGAAGGCGTAGGGTGGCGGCAATGAGACTATTATATCTAACTGCCGCCAATACTAAATGAAGTTAAGGTAATTGACCAAGATTCGCTCCAGAGCTTTTTGCGTTGTTGCTTCGTGAGCTGCAGCAAATTTTTGCAGCCAAAGCAGTTGCTCCAATAACACATACACCAGCAGATACAGCCATCCGTTCTGCCTGCTTGTTTGGATCAATCAACCAAGTCGATGCAGAGTATAATGCAGTTGATGCTCTCATGTCATAAGCATAAGCGTAGTGCTCTCTCGACTGCTCTTGTAGGAAGCTTGATAAAGCCGACGTTAGGCCAAATGATACCTTTGTCAGGCACTCAAAAGCCATCGCAGCCATACCAGCGTATACGACTGCACAACCTACTTTAACGGCTTTACCTAAGACGCCACAAACTTTACCACAAAATGTGCGTTTTGCAGACGCATCTGCTTTAGTATTAGGAAGTGTAACTGGCGACGACGTAGTTGTTGTAACAGTAGAACTACCCTTAACCAGCGGAGTAGTAGTTGGCGACTTAGTAGTTGGCGTCGTAGTAGTTGTCGTTGCCGCAGTAGTAGTTGCCTTAACCGACGAAGTAGCTAATGCAGCCGTAGTTGTTGGCGACGACGTAGTTGTTGGCGACGACGTAGTTGTTGGCGTCGTACTAGTTGTTGTTGCCGCAGTAGTAGTTGCCGCAGTAGTAGTTGCCTTAACCGGTGGAGTAGTAGCTGGCGGCTTAGTAGTTTTTGTAGGAACTTCATCATCACTTTCACGAGCCTTTACTTCGCTGGAAATATCATCACTACTGGCAACCAACGGAGAAGTAGTTGGCGTCGTAGTAGCAGTTGTTGTTGGCGTAGTATAAGTTGCTGGCGACGACGTAGTTGTTGTAACAGTAGAACTAGCCACCGGCGGAGTAGCAGCTGGCGACTTTGTAGTTGGCGACGTAATAGTCGCCGCAGTAGTTGTTGCCGCAGTAGAACTATTTACAACCGGCAAAGTAACAGCTCCTATTTCTTCATCATCTTCATGATCAGCATTCTGTGCTTCTGAATCTTCCAACTCACTTAGAGCAACTCGACGTTCAGATTCTAGATCCCCTTGTTTTGCAGCAGCTTCAGGACTTTCTCCTTCATCAGCAGCATTTTCAACAACATCTTTAGATAATATTGATGTAAGCCATGCAGAAGCATGCGCCTCAGCCCGTTCTCGAGTACCTAAAACCGCTGGTACAGCTACAATGTTAGAACTACCTTGCCCTGACCCAAATTTAACAGCTTCCTCAGTTTTTGGAGCGGAAGCACCATGTTCTTGACCATCTTGAGCTTCTCCTTGCACTTCATTTTCAGCATTCTCTTCCGGATCAGCTTCATGTTCATCAGCTCTGTCTCCTTCAGGTTCTACAACATCCGGTTCAGGCTGTGGTTTTGCAGCATCATTGACCGAAGGGGCTATTTGTTGCTCGGTAGCTATCACTTGTGCTTCTTGAGCTTCAGGTTGACCATCTCCTACTTGATTTTCCACATCTTGATCTTCCGGTTCACCATCAGCTTTTTCTCCATCATGAGCTTTTTCTGCAGCTTCTTCTCCATCTTGAACAACCTCTACAGCTTCTTCTTCTTTATCTTTATCTTTATCTTTATCTTTATCTTTATCTTTATCTTTATCTTTATCTTTATCTTGACCTTCTTCTACAGCGTCTTGCTCTTGTTCACCTTCACTTAGTTCTTCTGAAGCTTGAGCAACCACTACTGGTTTTGCTTGAGATTTCGGTTTAGACTCTGATACAACATCTTCTTCTACTTCTTCTGCTTCTGCTTCTGCTTCTTCTTCTGCTTCTCCTTCTGCTTCTCCTTCATCTCCTTCTTCTCCCTCATTTTCTTCATCTTCTGGCTTTTTGTTTTCCTCTACTTCTTCGTCCTCTGGATCTCCTTCTTCTTCTCCTTCATCTCCTTCTTCCCCTTCTATTTGTTCGTCCTCATTTTCTGCAGCTTCTTGCTCTTGCTCAACCTCAACTTCTTCGTTTAGTAGAACTTGTTCAGCCTGACTTGTTCCTTCAGCCCGTATTGTATCTCCAGTACGTTTACCCATTTTATCCTCGCGTTATTAGTGATAATTAGTGTTTAATAGGCAAATAATATACTTAAACTACTAATAATATCAACAACTGTTATGTTATAACTTGCGCAAAAATGTATGTAATTAGCTAAAATTCCTAGCAATCACTTGAAGCCTAGAGGACAGCAACATTTCATGCTCTTACATAATCAGCAACAATATGATTTTCGGGGCTATACTTTTTTTTACAGGCGTGCTCTGCATAAAATCGATTATTGCTGGTAAATCTTTTTTTAGCGAGGAATTCTGCGTCACGAATAACCTGGCCATTATTGTATGAAGGCTCTAGTTGAGTACATGGTGGTATAGAAGCAGCAGAGGCTGTATGGCTGCGCTCATAAGCCTCTCTAATTTTATTTATGGACTCCAGTTTCAACCCGGAACGCAACTGCGCACATATGATATCAG
Organism: Alphaproteobacteria bacterium; assembly: GCA_013288625.1. Lineage (GTDB taxonomy): Bacteria > Pseudomonadota > Alphaproteobacteria > Rickettsiales > Midichloriaceae > JABDBN01. The sequence continues at coordinate 13,427 of JABDBN010000019.1, forward strand.
TAGCGATGTTAATATATCCTAACCCTAAAGCTAGCTCACTTGCGGTTTTATCAGCGCCATTTTTAACACTGGCCGTCATAGTAATGACCTTAAAATCAAGCATATAACTTACTAACTTTTCATGACCAAGCATTGCTGCCCACATTAATGCTGTGTTGCCATTCACATCTTTCATGCGAGAGGCGTTCAAATCAACCTTACCTGACTCAAGCATGATTTTTACTACTTCCGCATGGCCAGACATTACAGCATGCATAAATGTTGTACACCCTTGGTCATCTTGTTGATTTACAATATCTTTATCGACCCTATCATCTGCCAGCATAATTCTTACTACTTCTGCCTGGCCAGACATTGCAGCTAGCATTAAGGCTGAACGTCCTTGCACATCTTGCTGATTTAGAACATTCTCAGTAACCTTTTCTGACTCAAGCATTGCCCTTACTACTTCCACCTTGCCGAACTTCGCAGCCAGCATAAATCCTGTATACAATTGCCCATCTTGTTGATTTATAACATCTTCATCAACCTTATCGGACTCAAGCATAACTCTTATTACTTCCGCCTGGCCTGATTTTGCTGCTAGCAGAAATGCTGTATAAAGTTGATCATCATCTTGATTTAGCACATTCTCATCAACCTTATCTGAGGCAAGCATGGTTCTCACCACTTCTTCTTGTCCATGTTTTGCTGCCAGCCTCAATGATGTCGCAAGCGGCAGCGGTTTATTATCTGACAGCATGGCTCTTACTACTTCCACCTGGCCGGACTTTGCTGCTGACATAAATGTTATATAGTCACTAGGATCTACTAAAGCCCTAGCATCAACTTTATCTGAGGTAAGCATAAGTTCTACAACTTCTACATGGCCAAGCTCATCGGCTAGCATTAGTGCTGTGCACTCCTGATTATCCTGTTGATTTAAGGCATCTGCGTCAAACTTATCTGAGGCAAGCATGACAGATACTACTTTGTCTTTATTGTAAGCCGCCGCGAATATAAAGGCTGTATATCCATCAACATCTTTCTTATTTATTACATCTCTGCCAACCTTTTCTGAGTTGATCATGGTTCTTACCACTTCCTCTTGTCCATGTTTTGCTGCCAGCATCAATGCTATCGCAAGCGGCAGTGGTTTATTATCTAACTCAAGCATAGCTCTTACTACCTCTACCTGGCCGGTCATTGCTGCATGTATAAATTCTGTATGCCCACTAGGGTCTATTTGATTTAAAGCACTCTTATCCAGTTTATCCGACTCAAGTATAAGTTCTGCAGCTTCTAAATGGTCTGCCTCAGCAGCAAGCATTAATGCCGTACGTCCTTTATTATCCTTTTGATTTAAGTCCTCTGCATCAACCTTATCTGACACCAGCATGATTCTTACCACTTCCTCTTGTCCATGTTTTGCTGCCAGCATCATTGATATCGCAAGTGGCAACAGGTGATTATCTGACTCAAGCAAGGCTCTTACTACTTCCACCTGACCGGTCATTGCTGCGTACATAAATTCTGTACGCCCACTAGGGTCTATTTGATTTAAAGCACTCTTATCCAGTTTATCCGACTCAAGTATAAGTTCTGCAGTTTCCACTTGGTCTGCTTCAGCGGCTAACATTAAGGCTGTACGCCCTTTTCTATCCTTTTGATTTAAAACATCTGCATCAATTTTGCTCGAGTTGAGCATAATTCTTAATGCTACCAAATGGCCAAACTCAGCAGTTATCATTAATGCTGTGCAACTTTGAGCATTTTTGTGATTTATAGCATCCGCATCAACTTTATTTGACTCGAGCATAGCAGATACAACTTTGTCTTTGCCATAAACCGCTGCTAACATAAATGCTGTATTTCCATCAGCATCTTTTTTATTTATTACTTCGCTGCCAACCTTATCTGAGGTAAGCAGCGTTCTTACCACTTCCTCTTCCCCAAATATTGCCGCCAGCATCAATGCTATCGCAAGCGGCAGTGGTTTATTTTCTAACTCAAGCATAGCTCTTACTACTTCTACCCGGCCGGTCATTGCTGCGTACATAAATTCTATATGCCCACTAGGATCTATTTGATTTAAAACCCTCTTATCTAGTTTATCCGAGTTAAGTATAAATGTTACAACTGCCACATGGCCGAGCTCAATAGCTAGCATTAATGCTGTGCGTCCTTGATTATCCTTTTCGTTTATAAATTCCGGACCAACCTTTTCTGAGGCCAGCATAACTTGTACCACTTTCTCTTTACCATTAGCGGCAGCTAGCATTAATGCTGTGCGCCCTTGATTATCCTTTTCGTTTAAAGCATTGTACTCATTTGATTTTAATATAGCAGCTACTATTTTAGCTTTCCCATACTTAGCAGCTATCATTAATGGCTTTTCTCCATCAAATGACTGATTAAGATAATCCGAAAAATCATCTATTCTCTGGGTAAGTGCTTTGACAAAATTTTTCTCGCCTGTCCACAAGCGATAAAAATTAAAATCTTCGAGCCATACAGTAGCGTCATCAAGACTAATTTCAGGAATTTCACTAGTTTTAATTGATGTACCAAATGCCTCATCGTACGCCTCTATAAATATCCTGCGTTTTTCTTGAAGATATCTCTGCGCCTCTCTTGGAATAGTTAGGACAGCATCAGGAGTACGGATAGGATGCTTAAAGATCTCGTTAGCATTTTTTCTAATAGATATTGTGGCAGTCTGCTTTAGATGCAGCGCAAAATTATGGATGAAATCCTGTACAAAGTCCTTATAGCTCAAACCCACACTAGCTTGATAAATGGTCTTATTACTAAAAGTCGCATATGTATATTTTGTTTCAGTACCAAATGTTACTAATATTGAACCCACAGGCAACACTTCTACATAAGAAGCTACTGCAACAGCATGGCAAGAGTCGAAATAAACAATTAAAGGTTGGTCACCACTATACTTTGCGATTATTCGAAGAAGATTCCTAGTTGATATATCTACCGTGTGCTTATTATCAATTACAGATCCGTGTGCATGTATAAATATTCTTGTGGCACTGTCGATCCTGCCTATAAGTACCTTATAATCCAGTATCCCTAAATCTTTAACACCGTCACCTATTCGCAAATAACCATTTTCTTCTTTATATTGTTCTCTAATATTTTCAGGAATGTCTAATCTCTCACCGGTAATTAAAACTCTCTTGTACTTACTTTTCACATCTCTGTTTCTTACTTTTATAGCGTTTCTTGGCACGACAACTCCTGGTCTCAATCACATGTGAGAATAAAATATAGCTCTTTAATATAACCTAATTTTCCAAGATTCTCCATTAATTTTATTTTTTTATAGAGCGACTGGCCAATAGATTTGCAGTTTAATAAAATAGACCATAAGTTCTTTATTAATTTGGGAATTCAGCCTTGGAGATTAAAGTGCTAGACTATAATTCGTAAACTATAGCATAAGAATGTATATATGAGTAACAAGCCAACAACAGCCCGAAACTATGCAGTCAAGGCACGCCATCTCAAACAAAGAGCGCTGCAAGCCAAGAAACAGGCTATACGCGATAGGAAATCGGTTAATCAAAGAGTAAAAAGAGAGCAAGGTTAATACCCGAATGTCAGCTGCGCTGCATAATGCCTTTAATATTCAAATAGATAACAGTAATGATAATAAATCATTATTATCATTTTATTTGTTAGTTGTTCAGTGATCAATTAAAGTTACTTCATTGCAATTATTTTATAATTGCAGGCTTAGTATTGAAAACTAAATGCATTAAACGGCAAGCATGAGATTTTGCCGAATGCTGAATTTTAGGAGGTATCCAGAGGCAAGATATAGAATAACTAACAAATTTAATCATAAGGAGTTCATATGAAAAAATATTTAGTTTATACAACTACCGCAGCTATCTTAATAGCAGGTTGTTTATCTCAGGTTGGTTGCGTTATCGCCCCTAGTAATGATGATCACTATAATAGCACAGAAGATATCATTTCTGATTCCGCGATAACTGCAGCAATAAAAGGTAAGTATTTTGCCGACCCTAATATCAAGATCCTTAACATACACGTTAAAACTGTTAATGGCCACGTGACTCTTACAGGTATAGTCCCTAGCAGGGCGATGAGAGATTTAGCTATATCTCTAGCCCAAAACACCAATGGTGTGAGTTATGTGGATTCAAAGTTGATGATTAGGTAACCATTTATCAATAGGTGTTTTTTAGCTTTAAATAACGGAGGTGAATATGACTTATAATTCTCTCACTGATCTTCCTAATAATATTAGAACAACTTTACCTCGGGATTTACCTAAGCAGATTAAAGATCTATACCTTAGGGCATTTAATAATGTTTATTCGCGAAGTAAAGCACAAACACAGCATATCAATAAGGCTATGCATGAGGAAAAAGCTCACTTAGTTGCGTGGAATATTATTAAAACTAAATTACTGGAACTGGGTCATAGCTTTAACAATGTCGTGCAATAGCAATTAGCATCTTGAAAAAATCAGCCATATTAATATGGCTGATTTTTTTTTACTAAATTAGTTGAATTAACTTAAGCTCTCAAAGGTCAGCGTGCTCGGAGTCATTCTTGTCACCGACAAGTGTATGTACAGCATCGCTAACTGCGTCTTTAAGATCAGCTGCATGTCCTTCCAGAACCGTTTTATAAGCAGGTATATTTTTGCATTGATCAACACCTACATTTTTCAGTTCAGCAAGGCAATAGTCAATGTACTTTTCATTGACGGCATCAATTCTGCCAATTTTCAAATCTTTGATCTGATCATAAGACACAATCTCTTGCCCATTGCTAATAAAACACAATTTAATAACTTCATTATTGTGTTTTGCATTATGCACTTTTTCAAAGCAATCCTCGGTGCGTTCATACTTATCACTAAGCACACTGCCTGCCCGATCTTCAACTTCGTGTAGTACTTCATGTATCTTAGGCATAATAACCTCCATATAGAGTTAGACCATAGCTTAATATGATGGCATTCAATTAAAATTTATCCCAATATAAATAAAATAATTATTTGTTAATAATATAATTAATATAATGAATTATAACAAATAATGGCAAACCGGGGTTCAGGGGTTCGGGGAAAATACTGGACAACTAATGTTCAAAAGATATACCATTATTAAAGCTTTGAAATAAGTTTTTACTATTCTTTTAAGAACTTATGGAGGTAAAAATGGTAGCAGTTTTTAAAGTCCATTTTATGAATCAGAAAGAGCTCAATGACAATCTCATTACTGCGGCGAAGCATGGTTGCAAACGCAAATTACGGCTGCTTCTTTCTGCTGGCGCCAGTCACTATGGTTGCAATCACAAAGGTCAAACTGCTCTTATGGAAGCTTCCATGAGTGGGCATGCAGAGATTATTGAAATTTTATGCAATCACGGTGCCAATGTGAATGCCAGAGATAGAAGGGGTCGCACAGCTTTAATGCTTGCAGCCAAAAAAGGACAGGTCGGAGCTATTGAAGAATTGATTACTTTTGGCGCTGATACAGATGTGCAAGATTACAAGGGCCTATCGGCATTGGCCTTCGCAGCTGATAATGATCATATTGAAGCAATTGAGCAGCTATTGACAAACGATGCCGAGAGATATCTAGAATCTAGTGTAGATTCAGAGAAAGTCCTATGAAAGAAAACTCATTTAGTTCAGAACAGTCTATTATTAATTGTTTGAAAGACTATTATGATATTAAAGTCCATGAACTGGAACTTTTACCCCTAGGAGCAGATGGCAATGCGATTGTTTATAAGGCAGATACACCTAACCAATCTTACTTTGTAAAAATACGACAAGGAATCCATGATGACATAAGCATTGCGATCATGAACCTATCACAAAACGCCGGACTACAGCAAATTATTCTCCCACTTACAACAGCGCAAGGACAACAGATCCAGCACATTGAAGACTGTACTATTATTGTTTACCCATTTATTCCTGGAAAGCACGGCTTTGACCAACCTCTGACAGATGAACAATGGGTTATCTTAGGAGCAGCCTTAAAAAAGCTTCATGAAATCAATGTACCTGCATCACTGCAACAGCGGCTGAGGCGTGAAACCTATTCACCAAAATGGCGAACAGCCGTCCGATCTCTTTATGATTATATAAAGGCCAAACCAATCACTGATGCCATAGAACTAAAACTACGAGATTTTATGCAGGACCAGGCGGAAGTAATCCTTAAGTTAGTGGATAATGCTGAACAGCTAGCGAACAAACTGCAAAACGATTCTTCTAAATTTGTACTCTGTCATTCTGATATTCATGGCGGCAATATAATAATTGACCCGAATAATGCTATTTTCATCCTAGATTGGGATGACCCAATAATGGCGCCTAAGGAACGTGACCTTATGTTTATTGGAGGAGGTGTAGCTAATGTTTGGAACCTGCCGCACGAAGAAGTACTTTTCTATAAAGGATATGGCAAGACCGACGTAAACAAAGCAATTTTGGCTTACTATCGCCATGAGCGAATTGTAGAGGATATCGCAATTTATGGCGAGAGCATATTTCTATCCAAAACAAATAATGAAACCAAATTAGTAGATTACAATCGCTTTATTTCAATGTTTGAGCCACGGGGAGTAGTGGATATCGCTTTTGAAACAATTCAAAAAGTCTATAATTGATATTTGGCTCACCCTGTCCAGTACTTTAATGGTGTAGTTGTGCGTTAGAATCTTTATTTTTTACTGCGGCTACATGGCTCTTGGCACCAGTCGTATGCCCATGTTCTTCTGCAGCATGCCCGTGATCTCCTGTTGTATGCCCATGTGCTTCTGCTGCATGCCCGTGATCTCCTGTTGTATGCCCATGCGCTTCTGCTGCATGCCCGTGATCTCCTGTTGCATGCTCATGTGCTTCTGCTGCATGCCCGTGATCTCCTGTTGTATGCTCATGGACTTCTGCTGCATGCCCGTGATCTCCTGTTGTATGCTCATGGACTTCTGCTGCATGCCCGTGATCTCCTGTTGAATGCCCATGTACTTCTGCTGCATGCCCATCTGTCGTATGCCCGCCGTGTTCATCTGCTGCATGCCCAACTGTCGTATGCCCACCGTGTTCGTCTGCTGCATGCCCATCTGTCGCATGCCCACCGTGTTCGTCTGCTGCATGCCCATCTGTCGCATGCCCGCCGTGTTCGTCTGCTGCATGCCCATCATGATCTCCCGTGGTATGCCCGCCATGTTCGTCTGCATGCCCACCTTTATGCGCATGATCTGCGTGAGGTTCCGCGGTTTCTTCTGTTGGTGCAAGTTCATCTTCATTTTCAGTCTCAGGCATTGCTTCAATAGCCATAAGGTCCTCACCTGGTAATTCTCCATGGCGATCAAGATCTTTTTTTGTCACTTTGTACAGAGAGGTTTCGATCTGAAACCAAGTGTGTATTTGTCCATCGTTGCTTTTATATACGCCAAAAAGAACTTCATTGAATATTTTACCTGTCTGCATTGATGCATCTGATATTCCTGGGAGTTTTTCTTGGTCGTGATAGGCCAAAACTTTGTCCTCCAATATATTGTTCTGCTTAAGTGTATTAAACAGGGCACCACCGTCATTCATCACTACCTGCGCCCCGTCCAGGAAACTATTGAATTGGTTTTCTGAGTGCATTGTTAGCATAGCATCAACAATTTCAATAGCCTTGGAAAGGTCTTCTTTATTGACACATACCTGAATATTTCCTGCAATAGCATTATATAAAGCTGTATTATCAATTAATGGACGCAGCTTAGTCCTCAAGGTTTCTTGCAATAACTCAATATTGCTCTCATTTTTTATTCTCTCATCTTCAATGATGCATGCATTTAGGGCAGGATCTATGGGCAATAAAACTGAATCAGCATTTAATAATGTCATATCACCCCCCTTAATTATTATTTATATTTACAGTATTGCAGATATTTATTAATAAATTATTAATTTTCTTTTTTATTGAGCATTTTTAGACAATAAGCGTTAATCCATATATTCTTTGATAGTATTTTCAAAATTACTTATATCGCAAACAGTAGCAGCCCCCTCACTTCCCTGGTCTATTAGACTAAAGCACTCTTTTAACTTGTGAACAATAGTCTTGTCATGGAAAAAGCTAACAATAAGCTCAAGTTCATCGTGGTAAGCTACTTTGTCTTTAAGCAGTTCAATAATCTTATCGTTGAGTTTCCCAGCTAGAACATCTCTATCCAGGTCAATAGTTGCTGATGATTGAGACGCAGTTATGAACTTATCGTGCAATTGATCTATTTCATTTATAGTTTTTAAATGCAGTTGTATATCATCAGACTCTGCCTTGTTGTTTAGTGCCTTTTCTCTTGAAGCTATTATTGAATTGAGCTTTTCGACAAACTTATCAATACTAGTAAGATCGTATAAGTTGCTGACAACATCTTCAACAATCTTAGCAAAGAGCTTACTTTGCTCAACGCTATCGGTGAGTTTACTTTCCTTAATAGCCTTATGGATTTTATTTAGATTCTCAAAGCTGTTTTGATCATTATCCTGATACTGACCCAAAAGCACTTTGACTTCTTGCCTGCTCAAACCACTATACCCAAGCGCAACTCCAATATCAGACTCAACATTGGATTCCAGATTTAGAGCATCCGAAATTAGCTTTGCCTGCTTATCATATATCCGACCTGAAAACTTAGCAGAGATGTCATTCCACTTGCCGGTAAGTTTTGTAAGTAATTCCTGAGTAAATGGTCTATCAAGCATATCTCTGTAACCATCTATCTCATCCCTTTCAGCTTGCGACAAGAATTGGGTTACAAAATTTTTATTAGTAGTATATATCACTTCTTCAGCGCGTTTTACCCTATCATATGTAGTGAAATCACTGTAGATGGCTCGAGTATCTTTAATGATCTTCTGCCATTCCCTAGAGTCAGATTCAGGTAACTGATCAAACTTTGACAGCCTGCTTGCAACCGCTATAGCAAGCAACATACCTTTGGTTTGCACCCAACCGCAGTTTCCAACTACCTGATCTTTCATTCTAATATATAAGGGTTCTGGAAGATCTGTCGCGCTTTCCTCTTTTATCAGGCTAACTATTGAAGCGACTACTTCATCTTGATATGTTGCTTTCTTAAATGACTGGATAACTTCTTTTACTTTCTCGAAGTCCTTAACGATTTTGTAAATCTTAATGCCAGGCTTATCGTCTTTTCTTGCACCACGATTGATCCAGAATAAAAGCTTTCCATCAGTCAATATTGACTCAGCATGATAATCTGAATCAGTTATTTTTGTTACAACATTGATAGCCTGATATTCACCGTACTTCATTTTATCAATCTTCACATCATGATGCAGGCGGTAATTATCGACAACTTTATCTATGGCATCTATCTCTTTGTTACTACCGCGAGGGCTCTTGTAAATCTCATCTCTATATTCCTTAAACGACTTTTTAAATTCGTAGATCATCAATTCGCCTAGAGACCCTTCTGGTTCAATTTTATGAGGGCTTATATAACTGTCTTTAGCATTGCTACTGATATCAAACTTGAATATTTCTGCTTTTTCTAAATTCGTTAAATCGAGTATCTGTAGATCAGCGCCACCGGCTTTTTGCTGCTCTTCCAAAGCTACTTTGATCTTGCTGTATAGCGCCGCATTAACACTGATAACTTCATTTGCTGCTTTAAGCTCTTTAGGCGGCTTATCCCCCGTTTGGTAGTGCACTTTATCATTGACCAATGTAAGGACGACCTTATTTACAGGAGCAGTTGCAACTGGTCCGTTTGAAACTACAAATTTATCAAATATGTTAACTTCAGTTTTCTGAGTTTTTGCATTTTTAAAATCAAGATCAAATGCATGAGTAAGCATAATCAGAGCCTGAGCCTTATAGAAATCATTGAAGAACTCTGGGTAATTATCATTCTCAACTTTGATTAATCGCGACACCGAAGTAGCTCTAGCTTTGATGCTTATATTATCCCAATACTTATCTGCTTCAGGGTTAATAAATAGAGCCTTATTAGCAGATAAGTGTATTTCACCACCTTGATCTGCTGATGGAATAACATAATCCAGATCTGCGGTTTTGGAGAATACTGGGATCAAATTATCCAACCTAGATAAATCTGTCGAAGCCCATAGCTTTTCAATCTCTTTATAATCCATGCCTTTATATTCAGCGTCATTATCGTATGGCTTAATATGATGAAGCACATCTTTAAGCTTCAATTCTGACAGAGCCACAGTCTTTTCTGGCACAACTCCATCAACCATTTCGAGATAAGCGTCTAACTTTGCTGTTACGGTAGGATAGCCCTGCTTCACAGCTTTTACTAACTCTTGTCGCAATTCTATGAGGGTCTTAGGATTGCTAGTTTTATAGTTCTCAGCTAGCAATGCCTTCCACTTTACTGTTATATAGTCATTACAACTGATCGCATTAAACGGGTGATCTTTGTTATATTTCGTAAAGTAAGATAGAACATCCGAAAGCGGTTGTTGCTCCAACCTGAGCAAAGCTTCTTGAAAAGATATAGAATCCATATGTCGGGAAATATCAACGCCTTTAGTTAATTCCTTATTAAAGAGTGAGATCACTTCCCCATTTGTCCCATTTCTTGCTACTCTTCCATATATCTGCAGCAGGCCACTATAAGTAGTATCAGTACATAAATTAACTGATAAGTACCCTGCCTGATTTTCTGTAAAAAAGTCCGTACCGCGTCCAAGCATTGGCGTTGTGACCAGTATGTTATTGAGCTTACCTGCACTCCCTACTACTTCTTGAATAGCTCCGGTATCCATATTCGAAGCGGCATAAATCTGTATGATTTTATCTTTATGCTCTTCGCCGTATTTTGACTTGAGCATTGTAAAAATACGTTCCGCCTCTTTTGTATTGTCACAGAATATAATAGTTGGCCTAGCAGCATTATCATTAAGTATGCTGATTAGTTTTTCATTTTGAACTGTGCTGTCATCCACAATGATTTCACTTACCTTTAGCTTGCTAGTTTCATGTCTTGGGATGCCGAACGAGAGCATCTTATTAATGCTTCTGAATTCTTCTATTTCATCTTTATTTCCAACAGTCCCCGTTAAGCCAACCACCCTTCCCCCACTCAATTTGTAGTAATCAAAAAAGTTCTTTGGGCTCACATTGAAGATCGTTGAAGTAGGTGAGGACATATCAAACTTATTGGCAAAAGCTGGATGATTTTTTTCAATAACTAAGTGTAGGAATGTTTGCACCCCATCGCCAAAATTAGTTCCTTTGCTCGGCTGCGACTTAATGATAGGAATAGCTTTCATTAACTCGTCTTCCGCACCTTTTTGACCTGAGCCTTGCACATTCTCATTAGCCAACACTACATAATCAATCCCTTCTTCCAACTCCTGAGCTATAAGCACTGAATCCAAGAGCTTATCAAAGAACTTATCTATTCCCTGCTCTTTGTAACACCTATTAAGCGCTGAGTTTAGGTTGATTAGGTTATTTGCTTCTTCGCTATGCTTTGCTTCCAGTTCTTTGATTTTCAACTCATCAAGCGGGTACTTATATATACCTTTGTATTTTTGAAACTGGCTTTCTAAATATATCTTAAGATTCTTGATATCATCATTCCTTGAAACGCCAGCATTCTTAAATACTTCTGTCTGACTAAACTCTAGTATATGCTTAAATAACACCCTGACTTCTTCCTGCTTCATATTGATCAGAGGCATCGCAAGCTTGTAGTTAACTTCAGAGGTAATGGTTGCATCAACTTCGTCGCATATCAAACTTACATCGGCGTTAAATGATGGGTCATTTTTATTAGAATAGAACTCTCTATCAGCTCTAAATAGTGATAAATCAGAAGCAGTTGCAAAATTGATACCGCCTTTTTTATAGTCGCTTTGCTCAGACTGCGCTGCAATTGCACTATTTGCACGCTCAATGCCAAGCAAATCATAAAACGGAGCGTATTCTTTTAAATCGCGAGTTGCTAAGGCTCTACTTGAAGTCACAACATCAACGGTTTGACCTGCAAACCATAAAGCTGCTGCTGTAAGCGCGGTCACCATACTTTTGCCCTGGCCTGTTGCGATCTCTTCTATTACGTTATGATCGGCATGAACCATCGCATTGATCACGCTTATAAGCTGAGTCTCATATGGAAACTTATTTAATTCCCTATATAAAGCCTCTACTGCCATGCCCATAAACTTAAGATCAAGTGGTCTTGTCTGTCCGACATCAAACTCGTCGGCGGATTCTCTCAACCTCTTAAGCCTTATTATTTCCTCACGAATCTCATTAGCATTGAGGTCCTTACTCGCCTTAGCATGATTCATTATTGTGATAAAACTTTTGTAGATCTCAGCACTGGCAGCGACTGGCAGTTTATTCGATTTATCTTCAGCGTTCTTTAAATATATCTCATCTATTTTGGAGACAACCACCGGTTGGTTGTAATCAAATCTCTTTAAATTGCTTTCTGAATAAATTTCCTGCAGCTTCTTCGGATCATCCAGATGTTTAAATATAAACTCAACCAACTTCGTTTTATAATTAAGCTTCTCTTCTTTAGACAAAGAAAAAGGGGCTTTCGATAGAAAGTACGATTTAAGTAACTTAGCATTCTCCAGCTTGCCTTTGCTGATCTTGCTGGTTAGCGTTTTATATTGTTCATAACTAATATCATCGCCTAGATTTAAGGCTATATCTGCAAGCGCTTTCACCTTTTCAATATTCTTTATCTGCAATAGTTTTTTAAGGCTTAAATTAGGGTTAGCATCCAGTCTATTTATCTCATCTGGAGTTATGCTTAATATCCATTCCAGTACACCACCAACGTTGTCGGCATTCTTATCCAGATATGAAACGATCTTGATAATCGAAAAGTCAGAGTATTCTTGGCAATAAGCCAGGATTTTCTTAAGAAAGCCAGGCTTACTATCTACATCCAGAACTCGATTTATAAAGTGATAGAACTCATTTACTTCAATAGGGACGTCGTTATTCAATAGGAAATCAGTAGCGATTTTAAAGCCATCAGTATAGCTGTTGATTACTTTTGCAGGGACAGCATATATTAACTCATCAATGCTTGCAAAGCCCTTACTATTAAGAAGCTTAATAGTAATATTCTTTAAATAGACGAGTACTGGTGTAATGTTATTCAGCGGAATACTCTTCTCAACTAAGCTTTTTACAATTGAAACTTTTTTCCCACCCTCATACTGGTCGACTATGTCCTGGAGATAATTATTGTTATTATCAAGCTCAGTAATTTGTTGGCTGAGAGACTTGTTATGGTTAAACAGCAGTTTAACTATTTCTTCGCCCTCAGCTGAAGTTGTAATAGCCTGGAACATCTTTTTAGATAATGCAAAAGATAGTTTATCCATTGCTTCAGGCGATGCATCTGCTTCGATTTTAAACATTGATTTGATAAGGTTTGCATCTGTAGTGATGGCCTTTTTAATCTCCTTATAATTCTTATTCTTCAGCTTATCAGGAATACTAATTGCAAACTCATCTTCTAATTTGCTTAAGTTGATTTTAGTGTTCTTTCTGCTATCCAGTGCAGAATCATTGAACCGTCCCAACTTGCTATAATCGACTTCAGCTTCGTGAGCTTTTTCTAGTATTTGATTTATCTTATCAGTGTTGCTTAAGTCCTCAATATTCAATACTGGAAACTTGCTTTCTTCGATAAGTTTGCCCTTTTCAAAAGGCAGTTTAGAGTGGGCGATACTATCTAGGATTTTACTTTTCAAACTCCGGTCAAGCCCATCTATAGCATTGAGTAAGTTCTGAACATCAGCGACTGTGAGGTTCTCTTTTCTACCCAGACAAGAGGCAAAGAGAGCCAGGTTTTCTGACGCCAAACCATTTTTCGTAATCATGTCATGTACATAAATATCGCCAACTTTACTGTTGAGGAAATTTATGTTCTTTGTGATCAACTGAGTTTTAGCTTTAATCTGCTCCAGTTCATCAGTGCTTTGCCCAGCCTTAGAAGATAGCAGAACTCTGAAGAGCTGGGTGAAGCTATCACCATACTTTAAAAGCTTGTCAGCGTTTTTATTCACCTCGTTAAATGCATCCGGAGTAAAGTAATTAACTAAGCCAAGCCCAACTACCTGGCTGAAATTAAGCTTATCATCGCCTTCAAAAACTTTGATGAAATTGTCGATAAGCTTACTGTGTTTAAGTTCTTTCTCAGTGTGAGCATGTGCAGTGCGTGTGGTATCTTCTTTCAATAACAGTTTTTTCTTATCGTCTTTTCCTATTTTAAGGTCGCGTTTTGCAACCTCTATCTCCTCATATATCCTTAGATCTTTGAACAATATATTAAACAGCGAGAGATATGATTTTAGCTCCTGATCAGGATATAAGTCGGAGTAATGTTCCCCAGTCGATGCAGCGATATTAAGCGCCATCAGTTTAATGCTGTTGTGCGCCTGAAAGGTGGTAAAGTTATTAACAAAATTGACTTCATCAGTAACTATAGCTGCTGACACATATACCGGATCTTTTATTTCAACTTTCCCCCGGCTATCAACAAGCTTCTTCAGCTCAGCAAGATCTTTATCAGCATTTCTATCTTCATAGCTACCAATAGCTTTTGAAGCTTGATCTATTAAAGAAGCTGTAGTTTCCTTATATAATGTTGCTACGTCTTTAGTTAATCCTATTTTCTCAATGACATCTTGCCCAAGGGTGATTTTAGCATCATCGTTCAAACCGTTAGTTTTTGCGTTGATGATGTTTAATAGCTCAGGATCAATTTTAGTTTGTGCAATGTGTTCATTAATTTTTTTAACAGAAATATCAAATAGAATTACCTTAGAGGTGACGTACTCAACAGACTTATACTTTTCCAAGTTATCTCGATCTTTATAATATGAGTCAACACTGTCTCTTGGTGATTCAAGTTTTTCTAAAGATAATATATATTCCACATCTTCTTTCCCACTACTAAACAGGTAATCATGATACATAGTGTTTAATGCGGCTCTTTGATGTGGAGGGATAGTAGAAATAAAGCGCATCATGGATGCAGCGAATAGATTGCTGGCAAATTCAGTGGTGTGAAAAGTATCCTGAGCGATCTTAAATAGCTCTTTTCCCGACGCAGCGTCTTTAACCGATTCAGAACCTAAATCACAATAGCGATGCATTACGTTGGCATTGATCTCTTTGGCTTTATAGAAGGGCTGTGGCTTATCTAGCAGCGAAGCATCATCAGTGAAATATTCAATTTGTTCTAAAATCCCTCCACCTTGGGTCTTCAAATATTCCAGGACTGAGAAGATTCGGCTAACAACTACTTTCAAATTAACTGCATTAGCTAACTGCTTTTGCATAGCTTCAATGAATTTATTATATACCTCTTCTTTTTCTTCTACGCTGATATGCTTATGCTGCTTTAAAGCTTCATCAACTTTTTTATAGCATCCATCCAAACCCTCAAACACGCTTTCAAAGTTGCTTCCCGGATCATCATGACCGCTATATTTGTCCTCTTTAAAGCGCGAACTACTCAGGATTTTTTGGAAAAATGTAAGCTTTTTATTGTCGTAGGTGAATGGCAATATTTGATCAAACAGCTTATCAAAAAACACAGTCATTTTATCTTCTAAAAGTACTTCGCCTCTATCGATTTTGTTTTGCTTGAGTATTTGTGAGA
>JABDBN010000020.1 GCA_013288625.1 Alphaproteobacteria bacterium
TTATCATCATTTGTAGTCACAGCACCACCTTCACCAGTCGCAACCGTTTTGACTGGGTGGAATGAAAAAGTAGTTAAGTCTGAATAAGCATTAGAACCTATAGGATGAATCTCTTTGCTGCCGTCAACATAATTTGTACCAATAGCATGAGCCGCATCTTCTATTATATACATATTGTATTCGCGAGCAATTTTAGCAATTTGCGCTAAGTCTTCACATTGCCCGGCCAAATGCACATTAATTACTGCTTTTATTTTATTAGCGTTCTTTACACGTGCTATAGCTTCTCTAAAAGTGTCTGGCGTCATCAGACCGGAATCTGGGTCAACATCGGCGAATACTACATCAGCACCCACATAACGCACAGCATTTGCAGAAGCCAAAAAGCTTATGCTAGGAACAATAACTAAATCACCTTCTTTAATGCCAAGCGCCAGTAATGCCATATGTAAAGCCGTAGTACCATTTGAACATGCAATAGCATGCTTAGCATGAGTAATCTTGCAAATGTACTTTTCAAATTCATCTACTAAAGCACCGCATGTTAACCAATCTCCCCTGAGGACTTCACAGACTGCTTCAATATCGTCCTGCTCTATATGATGCCTGCCATAATGAATAAATTCATTCATTGATCATCTCTTTCAAGCTATTGACATCTAACCATTCTGCATTGGTTTCACTGGAATAAGTAAAGCGTTTTGTTAGCTTCTTGCCAGTAATAAAGCTACGTGTAGTATCTTCATAAATGTAAGGCAATACTGCATACCGATCATTCAACTCTACTGTTTGCAATGCTTCATCACCTGTCAGCATCCATTCATGCAACTTCTCACCCGGGCGAATCCCAATAATTTCCCGATCAACATTAGGAGCTAATGCCTGTGCTAAGTCCACCATCATCATACTAGGAATTTTAGGCACAAAAATCTCCCCACCATTCATCATGGCAAGTGAGGACAGTACAAAATCTACGCCTTGTGATAGGGTAATCCAAAATCTTGTCATTTCAGGATCTGTAATCGGCAACTTGCTAGCACCTTCTTGTAATAACTTTTTAAACAAAGGTATAACACTTCCACGCGAATTAATAACATTACCGTAACGGACAACTGCAAATATCGTCCCATCTTCACCACTTATATTATTCGCAGCAATAAATATTTTCTCTGCGGCCAGCTTGCTGGCTCCATAAAGGTTTATTGGACTAACTGCCTTGTCGGTTGAAAGCGCTATAACTTTCTTAACCTTATTTCTTAAAGCAGCCCTTACAATATTCTCAGCTCCAATTACGTTTGTATGAATGCATTCATAAGGATTATATTCGGCGATAGTAACATGCTTGAGAGCTGCAGCATGAATAATAACATCAACTCCACGAAAAGCCATATCTAGACGATCATAATCTCTTACATCTCCAATAAAATACCTGATAAAGCTATACTTAGATTCAGGAAACTTTTGGGACATTTCATATTGCTTTAATTCGTCACGTGAAAAGATTATGAGCTTTTTGGGCTTATATCTTTTGACTACTGTTTCTATAAAGCAGTTCCCAAATGATCCAGTAGCCCCAGTAACCAAAATAGTTTGATTATCCAGTTCGGGAGACTCTATGAGAAAATTCTTTAACATCACCTATAAACTCACTTTAAATTAATAATAAGATGCCTGCAATTATAACGTTATTAACTAGCTGCAGCCATTCACAGATTTGCTTAATTACATATCAGACATCAATTGAATCTTCTTGAATACCTTTGCAATCTTCTCAATTACTTCTTATGCAAGCTAAATTTGCAATGTCCTTTTATGTTAAACATTATAGACTTAAACGAGCTTAATTACAAATTGAAATTTTCCTATACTCATGCCCATGGGAACACCCGCTCCTTAGGCAAATCATTGCTTTCAATATCAATCTCAATATGATTGTTTTCATTGGAAACATAAGCCGCCACTAAAGTTCTGACAGCATACATACTATCTTCGATACTCGGATAGCCACTGCCAGAAATAAGCGCAGTTATAACGGCTTTTGTAGATTCGATAATATCAACGGCGTTAATTTTCTCATCAACTATTATACTGGGCTGCCCATATCTGGTGGTAGGTAAATCCTGAAATTCATCCTGCCTGCGTGTATAACGCAGATCCCCACTCAACTCATCGACAAATATTTGCCCAAACTTGCACACGTAATTAACCAGAAGCCCATGGCCTTGATCTGCGCTTGCATCAAGGTAGAAGCGCTTTCCAGATTTAGTTTCCATTCGCACTGATCCGGATTTATCCATGAATTGTGCACCACGTGGGTTAGATAAATCATCCTGACCAAACCAGGCACAGATTTTCTTAGGATATTCATCAAACATAAATCTAGCCATTTCAAAATAGTGAGTGCCATTCATTGCCATACCAAAGTTTCCTGCAGTCACATTTATACATGCTAGCCCTCCAAACTCTTTCGATACAGCTAGAGCCTTGGGCTTGATATATTGCTCCAAAAATCGCATCTGATGATTGACTGCTACGTTTGCCTTATGTTGTTTACTCATGGCCAAGATTGATTCACAATCTGCAATAGAAACTGATAAGGGTTTTTCACATAATATATATTTGACTCCATGCTCAATTGATTGCTCAATATATTGCCTGTGAGAAGGAGCAGTCGTTGCAATCACAACAAGCTCCGGCTTAGTTTCTGAAAGCAGACCTTCAAAGCTATTAAAAGCAATTTCCCCTAGATTAAATTGCTTAATGGCACCATTGGTTGCCTGAGGTACAGCATCATGAATGCCTACAATTTTACTACCCATTTCAGTTAACGCTTGAATATGCCTTAACCCCATTCTTCCACATCCGATAACTGCTGCTTTCATTGTTTCTTTCTATTTTTAATTAATTTGTTAATAAGCTTAACCAACCTATTGGTAAACTCTCCATCTATTATACCCCAAAGCTTACTATTGATCTTCTGTTTGCGTTTAAGTGATTCATAATATATATCATCTTGAGTTAATTGGCGAAGTGCTTTTTTGAACTCTTTCTTTGTCTCAATATTTATCACTCCTTTTGCTGATATATAATCGTTATATCTTAGTTTATAGACATCATAGTTAATTACTGGAATACCTAAAGCAATAGCCCACTTAATAGTAGAGGATATCGAAGCAATATATATATCTGAGATGGCAATTAATTCCGCAGTACATCGAGTCGATATCCTTAGTCCTTCTAATTCTACCAAAATAAGGCTCTCTTTTCTAATACTGGGATGCAGAGATAAGATAATATTAAAATGAGATATTTTTGAAAGTTGCCTTAAGATGTACCTTAGAGCCTTATCATAAGAACTAAACTCCATTTGATCGCCTTTATAATAAAACAGGTTAGGAAAAATAGCAAAAGTTAGGGTTTTTTTCTTAGTTAAAGAGTAGCCTAATTCCTGCAGTATCTCCTTTTTTAATTTATTCTTCCTTTGATAGGCTTCGTAAAGTATATCGAAATTTATATTGCCAATCTCATAAATTTGGGTCCGAGGTATTCCTTGACTGATACTATGCTTTGAAGTTACTTTACTTTCTGCTACTAAAACATCAGCTGACGAGCTCTCCTGCACCCATGGTAAAGGCGGGGCTATTCCCAGCTTCTTTTGAGAAATTATATCTAACAATGGTATTCTTAATAGTCTTTTAGCTTGAAACTCATAGACCCACTTTTGAAAATAATCTTTTAAAAAGATATCTAACGCTTTTGGATATTGGTGTAAGGAACAATTAAAATAAGCCTGTGCGGGCTCAGATTGAGAACTAAGAGTATATGGTATTATGATTGTTGGTATACATGAAGCCTTACACGCTTTAATAAAAATCTCCGTACACCATTCAACATTAGCTTCATTAAGGATTAGTATATCTATTTCTGATTTACTAAAAAATTCAAATGCTTGCGATTTAAGGCGCCGGTATTTATAAAGTGCATTCATCACAGTATTGATGAGTCTAATATTAAAGTTTGCCATAGCACTAAAATATTTGTTTCTACAAAGCTCTATAAAAACAGTTCTAGAAAACGACTGGAATTGTTTAATAAAGCTACCTGTACCAACAACTAAAAATGGTTTGACCGGATTTTGAGTTATGTGTTGAGGAAGGTTATTTGCTTTCACATTATACAAGTCACTGCCAGTAGCTTTCAGGTTAAGATGTATGTCCTTTATATACAGACTATCATAGGGTATGTTGCTCTCAATTTTAAGTTTCTCTGGGGCGACCCCGAAGAGGAAAAATATATTATAAAATTGATTTAAGGAGTTAGCCATTTTAACGCTTTCATTAAAATGCACTCTTGTTTGTATTAAAAAGCATATAGTTTTCTTATCAAGATTGTGTTGATTTACCTTAAGCTTGGCATTAGGAGCACTGTCATCTGATGATTTCTTGGATCTATTTCGCTTGTTCTTCATAAAGCTCAATACCTTTTTCTAAATCACCAAAATATACTGCCTTTCCATTGTTCATTAATAAACACTTATTACAGAACTTTCTCAAGAGATCATTAGAATGAGAGGCCATGAGAAGTATGTTCGCCTTAGAGAGAAACTCAGTCAAGCGCATTTCGGCTCTTTCAAGAAAAGCCTTGTCGCCTGTACCCACCCCTTCATCAATAATGAGGATGTCTGGGTGCTTGCAAGTCGCAATTGCAAAAGCCAATCTTGCTTTCATACCCGCTGAAAAAACTCTCAGTGGCAAATTCAAAAAATCACCTAAATCAGTAAACTCTTCTATATCCTTAAAGCAGGCTTCCATTTCTTTATAGCTGTAACCCAAAGCTATTCCGCCTAAAAAAATATTCTGGTAACCTGTAGCTTCTTCATCAAGCCCAAAACCTGTTCCCAGAATTGTAGTAACTCGTCCCACAACACTTTTCTCTCCACTCGATTGATCATAAATGCCTGCAATTAGTTTAAGCAAACTGGTTTTACCTGCTCCATTACCTCCTATTACCGCGAGCTTATCACCTGGCTTTAAGTGTAAGTTAAGTTTGTCTATAGAACGCACGTATTGTTTTTTAGTTCCTGATGAAATCCTCCCTGCTGAAGCAAGTGACAATACGCGCTTTGAAAACTTTGGGTTATGCCCTAAAACAGGATAGTCTAACGATACGTTTTTCAAGATTATCTCAACCATATTATAACCAAAATACCAGTTGTTTTTTATACTTTCCGTAGACCAGTATTGTTAAAAATAAATTTATCAATGTAAAAACTATAACGCAGCTCCATGTAAGACTAGATGGGTATACTCCTAATAATGGCTCTCTAAAAATCGCCACATAGTGGGTTAATGGATTAAGGTCTGCTAGATAAGCATACTCTTTTAACATTCGCGGCTTCCACATTATTGGCGTCATGAAAGCAAGGATATTTATTAAAGCTTGAACTACTTGTGGAACATCCCTAAAACGGGTTGCGAAAAAGCCTAAGCACACCGCAATACTTACTGCATTTACCATGTAAATAATCACTGTTAGTGGCAAAAGCAACAGGGTTACCTTAAAATCAATGCCTAAACAAAATAGAACACAAAAAACGACTACGAGCGCATGAGCAAAAATAATTAAGTTCTTAACAAACAATCTGAAGCAGAAGTTGAGCAAAGAGGTTTTTATATTTTTAATCAGCCATTGCTGATTAATATACAACATACATGACTCAGTTATCAGCGCCGATATTAACGACCATGTAACCATCCCACATGCAACATATGGAAAATACTCAGCTAATTTAATACTAAACAATAATGATCCTAAGCCAGCGATACAGAATATTGATATAAACGAGACAACGACCATCCAAAAAGGGCCAAGAGCAGTTCTTTTATATCTCAGTTTAATATCTACCCAAGCAATATATAACCAAGCGTCATGCTTTTTAATAACACTTATAGCATCTTTAAAAAACTCTAAATTATATCTGTGCAGTGCCTTTAACATTTCAGTTATTAATAATATTTTTCAAAAAGTTAAGTCCAACTAAACCGCTTTTTTCCGGATGGAATTGACATCCAATTATATTGTCTTTTGCGATAATTGCGGTAATTTTCTGACCATTATAATCATAATGCGCCTTAATATCGGTTGGGTTCTCTGGCTTAGCCATATACGAGTGTACAAAATAACACCACTCTTCTCTTACCTTGTCAAATCTTATAAAATCAGCAGCCACTTGCAATTTTGACCAACCCACATATGGCACTTTATGGCTATCACCATTGGCCTTAGTTGGAGAAATTTTTTCTACCGTACCTGAAATAAGATCTAGTCCGGCATGTTCTCCAAACTCAAAGCTTTTAGTCATCATCACCTGCATGCCAACACAAATTCCCAATAACAATTTACCTGATTTAGCATATTCAACAATGGCCTCATCAAGACCGCGTTTTCGAATCTCTCCAATACAGTCCCCAAATGCTCCAACTCCAGGCAATATAAGCTTCCCTGCAGACAGTATATCTTCAGGCCGAGTAATAAACTTTACGTTTACTCCGCATTCTTCCAAAGCATGAGCTACGCTAAACAGGTTACCGACACCATAATCTACAACACATATCTCCTTCATTGTCTGACCTCAATATCAGCATCACACATAGCTGCTTTTATTTCATTAATCTTGAACTTGTCGTAATGCAACACATGGCCAAGAGCAACAGCATCAGCATTGGCAGTCTTTATAATATCAATTGCATGCCCCAAACTACCGCAACCACCACTGGCAATTACAGGAATATTCACTGAGTTTGCTACTAGTTTTGTCAGCTCAGAATCGAAACCTTTAGCTGTGCCCTCCATATCCACTGAAGTTAACAATATCTCACCTGCTCCTCTTGTCTCAGCTTCTTTGACCCATGATAGCACATCTAGCCCGGTTTTTTCTCTGCCATTCTCATGGTATACTTCCCACCTGCCAGCGGCGTATTTTTTAGCTTCAACACTCAAAACCATACACTGAGCTCCGAATCTGTTTGCTATCTCATTTATAAGTTCCGGGCGTTTAATAGCCGCTGAATTAATAGCAATTTTATCTGCTCCTGCGCGGAGACTATCCTCAACATCGCTGACAGAGCGAATGCCTCCTCCAACAGTCATCGGAATAAAAATACGTTTTGCAGTTTCGCGCACGATATCAAGTATGGAGTTACGTTCATATAGCGATGCGACAATATCCATATATATCAATTCATCTGCACCCTGATTATAATACTTATTTGCATACTCTCCAGGATTGCCAATCACTCTAAGACCTTCAAGATTAATTCCCTTAATCAAATTAGGAGCTTTAATATCAAGCCGCGCAATAATTCTCGGAGTTGACATTTATTTTTCTTCGCTAAAAATTTTGTGGCGCAAATTCCACTTACCGTTCTCATTTTGCCATAAATGAGGGGATCTAAATTTATCGCATAACTGCATAAAATAATCCATATCAATTGCTGGTTGAGCAAACATTTTATGCGCTTTAGGGAACTCCTTTTCATTTATACTCAAGTAATTAAAAACTTCTTTGGCAAATCTCTCAGGAAACTCACCATCAAACTTTTTTACCAGAGCCACCCCTTCTTCACGATTAATATCAGCAGACCTGATTTCCTGAGCAGCATCATAAGTTGCCCTGCCAATTCCAAATTTTATATAGGTAGTATAATAATGGAAATCATCAATTTTATCATCAATGCTATTGTACTTACTGTAAGTACCGGCAGTTCTTTCTGGTGATGCTTGGAAGCCTCCATTTTCGACTGCATAATAATAGCAAGACTGTGGATGCCATTTTAAATAATAACCGAGATAATGAACTTCAATCTGGTTCTGGTCAATGAGTTTAGGGTTTATAGGCATATAGGGCTCGAGCTCATAAGACTCGACACCGAATTCATTGATAAGGGAATCAACTGATTGCCCCCCCAAATAGGCCTTAGATTTATCGGCAACTGAAAAGTACTCCCAACTTCGTTTTGCAGAATTAGTATCCCCTATAGGATTACCATATTCAGCTTCGTTTTCTCCGTAAAACACCAATGGGATTTTAAATTGTGCTGCCATTTTAGGTGCTAAATTTTTCTGCCCCAGGATGAATGGCTGGAAAGGATGAAGTATGTTCTCAACCGCAAGACGCGTAAGCAATCTATGAACTCGAGCATTAGGTGTCATTAAATAATTATCAAAACCTGCTCCTATCCATGCCTGAAAGTTTTTCCAACCCCATTCGGTATACATATGTGGAGCCCAGGTCACAGTTAGTGGCCGCATACCATATTTATACTTGAGAATATGAGCTGCATAAAAGCTATCTTTCCCACCTGAACCGGGTAGCAGGCAATCATAATATGTTCCATCACCCCTATGCCTATCACATAATTCCTTTAGTTCTTTTTCTCTAAGCAGCCAGTCAATATTCTTTTTTGCTTCAGCAACATTGCATGCATCACAGACACCGTTATCATCAAAATTTATAGTATTTTTTTTAGAATCCTTAGTGTGCTTAAACTCTACATCAGAGTTTGGCCTTTGATTTGAAATCACACATTTCTTACAAAACCTAACCTCGGAAGGCAAACCATACTTAGTTTCGAGCTGAGTTTTTTTTGTATCTATTTGTTTAGCTTGCATATGCTTTACTACTTAATAAGTTAAATGCCGAATTAAAGTCTTCTTCAGTATCAATGTCTATGGAGTGAGATACGGTCATTATATACGGAATAGTAGTTTTATCAACGAATTCCTGCGATTCCTGGAACCTCTTAACCTCACTTATGTATATTGCACCATTTAACCTGAGCGAAAACCCCTGCCGGACATTAAGATGTGGTTGTTTGTAGGCATATGTTTGCTTTGAAAAATCATGATTTTCAACAAAACTTACACAGCTTCTTGCATTGTTATCGATACAGAGCTTAATGGATTCATCTATATGCTCACTATTCCTAAATGGAGAAGTGGGCTGCAATAGTACAATATGAGAGAACTTATCGGTTATATTGCCAAGAGTGTGCATCACTACTTCAGCTGAGGTAGCATTATCAGATGCCAGCTCCTGCGGACGATTAATAAATTGCACATTGGATTTTTGGCAAATATTACGCACTGCTACATCATCTGATGTTACGATTACGCGGTCTAGTAATTTGCTTTTCTGCGCGTGTTCAATAGTCCATGAGATTAAAGGTTTATCTCCTAGAAGCCTGGTATTTTTCCCCGGGCACCTTTTAGAACCTGCCCTTGCAGGAATAATACCTATAAAATTATAACCTTTATA
Organism: Alphaproteobacteria bacterium; assembly: GCA_013288625.1. GTDB lineage: Bacteria > Pseudomonadota > Alphaproteobacteria > Rickettsiales > Midichloriaceae > JABDBN01. The sequence continues at coordinate 9,317 of JABDBN010000020.1, forward strand.
CATTACCCAATGCTCTAACTTTATTTAAATCTGCAATTCGACCTACATCAAACCAAGTTTCGTAAGTGGAGAAAGCACCAATGCGTTTGTTATCCTTAAGCTCAAGCCTGATAAGATCCGGCATATCAAGATATGTTTCTTTCTTAAGGTTATTAATAATATCGGCATTAAAAACATAAATGCCTGCACTCACGTTAAATGAATAGCTAGGTTTCTCAGTGATCTCAGAAATGAGGTGATCGTCATTCGATATAGTAACAACGCCAAAAGGCACTTCTAAGTCATGCTTCTTAACGCACACAGTAATATAATTTTTCTGGTTAGCATGAAATTCGATCAGAGTTTTGAGATTAATATTCGTGACCAAGTCAGCATTCATCACCAAAAAATTCTGTGTAAGATTGTCCTTATTAAGTAAGCTTAAAGAGCCTGCCGTTCCCAATGGGGTTTTTTCTTCAATATACTTTAGGGAAACACCAAACTCTTTCCCATCGCCAAAATAATCCTGAATTATTTCTTTGCGATAGTTCACAGAAATGATTATATTCCTAAACCCCTGGATCTTGACATGGTCGATCAAGTGTTCCAGCAAAGGCTTGCCATTGACTTCTACCATTGGCTTAGGTATTTTCTCAGTGAGCGGGCGCAATCTTAATCCTTTACCACCCGCCATAATAACAACTGTAGCATCTACTTTAGGCTTAGTATCTTTCAGAACGTCATGCAGAGTTATAAGCCTTAGAAATCTTCCATCTGTATCGATTACCGGAACATGCTCATAAATATTGTTGTTTATTCCCATTATGTATGTGGAGGGGTTTTCGCCTTCTAACATTGTAATCGGATGTTTGTTCATAACTTCAGAGACTTTATCGTCAAGGCTCAACCCTTTCAATAAGGCGCGCCTGATGTCACCGTCAGTGATAGTACCTATGAGTTTTTGATTGTCATCAAGCACCAGAGCAATTTTCTCTTTACTAGATTCTATAACCGCCAAGGCATCTCGGACAAATTGGTCTGGTGAAATATACATTTTTAACTTTTGCGATACATATAGCTCAACATTATAATAATTTAAACTTAATATATCAACAGTTTCCTAATCACCACACATAAAGTCAGCTTTTTTACTTGAACTTCTTTGCAGTTTATGATATTAAACTAATTCAATATGCAACTACAACTATAAATTGAGGAAAAAATGACAAAAAGCTATATACAACATGAATATACGTATCAATATTCTAATAATGGTGAAACTAAAGTTGTGGCAACGTTTGAAGAAGCTCTAGCTTCAACCGACGTTGTGACTTATCCTGCAGATATTGCAGTGACAAAAATAGATAAACCATTTGTTGAGATAAACGGCGTCAAAGCACCTGTACAACATGAACTTACATATCAATATTCTAATAATGGCGAAACTAAAATTGTGGCAACGTTTGAAGAAGCGCTAGCTTCAACCGACGTTGTGACTTATCCTGCAGATATTGCAGTGACAAAAATAGATAAACCATTTGTTGAGATAAACGGCGTCAAAGCACCTGTACAACATGAACTTACATATCAATATTCTAATAATGGCGAAACTAAAATTGTGGCAACGTTTGAAGAAGCGCTAGCTTCAACCGACGTTGTGACTTATCCTGCAGATATTGCAGTGAGAAAAATAGATAAACCATTTGTTGAGATAGATGATAGCACATTAGTAAGTAATATCAGTAGCCACGCTGATTTATAAATCTATCAATTGGGTAGCGGATGTCTAAACACTAAATCACTCTACCCAAAAAACAATACAGGTAGCCTAGGGCCCCAGGCTACCTGTACTATACCCATTACAATTTCCCCGCCTCCTCATTTGCTCGACACATCGCAGCCATAACTCGCCATAATTGCACTTGCCACATTCAACAAAATCATATAGCTATATGGTAATGCAATATTTAATTAATAAATCTATGAAGCACCTTCTTTTAGCCCTTACTTCGATAATTATCTTCACCCTCACAACACCAGCTTATTCTCAGACTGAAGTCGCAACTACCAATGACCCGGCACAGGTTAAAGCCGGAGCATATGTGCTTGATAAAAGCCACGGCAAAATCACCTGGTCGATCAGTCACATGGGCTTTTCCACCTATACCGGCCAGTTTGCCGATGTTGATGCTAAACTTAACCTAGATCCAGCAAAACCAGCAAACAGCACCTTGGATGTTACCGTGAATATGTCCGGTATTGGGACTCTTAACGAAAAGCTTGATGAGCATTTAAAAACCGCAGACTTCTTTAATGTGGCGAAATTCCCAACCGCAACTTTTAAAGCAACCAAAATTGAATTGACGAGCAACAAAGCTGCCAAAATTACTGGTAACCTAACTTTGCTCGGCACGACCAAACCCGTGACTATAGATGCGACTTTCAACCAGGCCGGCCCTACCCCTATGACCAATGCATACCGAGTAGGATTCACTGGCAGTGGCAAGCTTAAAAGATCGGACTTTGGCATGAGTAAATTTCTTCCCATGCTTGGCGATGATGTCAGTTTAGATATTGAAGCTGAGTTTACGGCATCATAAATTATTGTTGCAATGCACAATGAATTGTGGTAATTATTTAATAAGTACTAAATTTATAGGTTAACTATATGAATTCGCAAAATAATACTCAAGCTAAAAAAGAAAGGCTTTCTTTTAATGACCAGTGGCAACAGGGTTGGGGCAGCTGGCAAAATTGGGCCAGTACAAAAGACTGGGAAAGGATGTTTGAACGCATGACGGACAATACATTGGCGCAAAGACTTTCAGAGAAAAATTCAGAAGCAGCGAATAAAGCTCATCAGCTGGCGTTTCAGGGTGCACAAACCCTTGCGCAAAAAACTGCTGAAAGGATGCAGGAAACCGGCAAAAGAAGCTGGGAATGCATGCAAGAAGCCTGCTGCTCTAAAACCGCTGCTGACCTTCAGGAATGCCAAAGCGAATTGCTTACCTGCACCGTGCAAAACTATTGTAGGCACACCAGTGATGTAGCAGAACTTGCTGCGAAAACAACTTTGCAGGTTCTCGATATCTGGACTAAACGCACAAACGACGCATTTGCTGAACTAGCTGGATCGAAATAGAGTCGCCCTTACAGGCCAATATATTAGGGCAGTCCGAGTATGCTACTCGCCTGCCTTTTCGTTTTCCGGTGGCAATGTCAGTCCACCCTTAATCCCACAAGCACTGGTTGTCAGCAGCATAGAAGCTGTAAGCAGAACATATATAACTTTCTTCATGACGACTCGTTTTGCATTTTCTTAATCTCCATCATAACTCTGAATTCTCTTTAAAAATAGCTTTTCCAGCGTCGGCATTTGATTTTCGGAATTGACAAGTGGCGTATATCGCTTTAAATTCTGAGCATTATTGCGCCCGTAGCTCAATTGGATAGAGCGTATGACTACGGATCATAAGGTTGAGGGTTCGAGTCCTTCCGGGCGCGCCAGTGTATCTAATAAGGCGGTATATTATGAAAAAACTCATCTATGGAATTATAATTTTAATCTTGCTTGTTGTTATAGCTAATTTCACCCTATGGTTTTTTAATACCAAAGCGATCAATCAATCAATTGAACAGCTAAAAACTGCCTTGTCAGCCGATGACCTCGAATTCACTTATTCCGAGATAAAATTTGATAGCTTTAAAGCCTGGAGAATTGAAGGCGTTATTGTAGAGCCTTCCCTCAAATCTAAGATTTTTGGCAAGTTGCTGAACCTGCATGTTCCGAGAGTGCATTTTACAAGCTACCCTTTCTCAGATGAACTAGAGCTTTCCATGCCTGGTGATCATTTCCTTTATAAATTTACCGACAAGCTCATGAATAGCGATGAGAATGTTAAAGTACAATATGATACTCAATCGCCTCCAACATTAAACTTCAGCTTCAACAAATCGCTCAGCGAGCTCGTTCCACTATTTAAGGCGGATAACTCCTATCTTTTTAAAGCACTTAAAAATATTTCCCTCAAAGCTTCTGGTTTAAACTTCATCGATAATCATACCAATGCTTTGGTTAGCAAAACTGGTGGTATTGATATTGAAGCTAATTTTGCTCCTCCGGTGAATAACGAGATTAACTTTGAAGGGCTTATGAAAATCAAGGATGTGATCTATAATCCTGATTATATTTCATCGGCACCAGCCCATAAAAAAGATCTTTATGAGCATCTGGTCAAAGTAGGAGCCACCAATATAGATCTCGATTTTGCTTTCCATGAATCTGGAAAATCCGAGAAGTCGCATGGGGACTACAACTTTAACCTAAAGAAACTCGATTATAAAAATAATATCTACGCCATTGATGCTAAGGGCACGCTTGAACTGCCTGGCGCTTCAACATTCCCTTATGTTGACATGTCTCTCAATGTCACTAATTACGTAGAGATGATAGATTTTTATGATGGGTTTCTCAAAGCTGCATATAACAGTCTAGGGCAAGAACACCATGCTAAAGCATTTACTTTAAGTGAAGAGCACTCAAAGGCACTCAAAAACATCCTTGCGAGTTTTGCAACGGCGGATAATAAAAAACTGGTTCTGACCTTCAATCGCACTGCAGATAAAGACTTCACTCTTTCCGGACGGAGTTTCCCTGAAGTGCTTTCAATGTTGCAACCTTTGTTCGAAACGCAAGCCGAGCACCTCAAATCAACAACAGCGCCGATCAAGCCTGGAACTCCAGCCTTGCCTGCCAAGCCTGAAATGACTGTGCCAGCTCCGGCTAAACCTCTTCCTGCACCTTCCGCTCCAGTGCAGCATGAAAAGAAGTAGGTAGAACTTGGAAAATTTATTCTTAACCTGTTTTGCAGCTCTGCTTTTAATTTGCATGGCCGCAGCTGGTTTTTATTTTTTCCACAGGCAGAAGGCGAGTAGTGGGCATAATGAATTATTGCACCAGCTAAAAACCGATATTACCAATAGTGTGAATCAGCAGTTTCAACTCGCAAATAGTGCTTTGCGCTCTCAGTTGGAATTGATACAGAAACAGCTCGCCGATATTGGCACCCACAATGAGTTAAAGCATGACCACTTGCGAAACGCAATAGCAGATCACCTTATGCGCATCCAGGAAGATAATAATAAAAAGCTTGAGAGCATCCGGGTTACGGTTGAAGAAAAACTCCATGATACTTTAGAAAAGCGCTTAGGCGATTCATTCAAGATAGTAAGCGAACGCCTGGAGCAGGTTTACAAAGGCCTTGGTGAAATGCAGACCATAGCAGCCGGCGTGGGCGATCTGAAAAAAGTTCTGACCAATGTCAAAACCCGCGGTATCTGGGGAGAAGTGCAGCTTGGCAATATCATTGAGCAGATGCTTACCCCGGCTCAATATGAGATTAATGCACAGGTTCAGCCCAATTCCGGAGAACGGGTTGAGTTTGCGATAAAAATCCCCAATAAAGAAAGCCGCCCTGAGTTTATTTATCTGCCCATAGATTCTAAATTCCCTATTGAGATTTATTATAAACTGGTGGAAGCGCAGGAACTTGGGGACTTCACCGCGATTGAGCTGCTTTCCAAAGAACTGGAGACCTGCATAAAGCAACAAGCCAAACTCATATCGAGCAAATATATCTGCCCGCCATTCACCACTGATTTTGCCATCATGTTTCTTCCTGTTGAAGCGCTTTACGCAGAAGTCCTGCGAAGACCCGGTCTGATTGAAATTCTGCAGCGCGACTACCGTGTCGTCATCACCTGCCCTACCACTTTATCGGCCATCATAAGCAGCCTGCAGATGGGCTTTAAAACCCTTGCGATTGAGAAACACTCAAGCGAAGTATGGAAAACTCTAGCTACGGTGAAAACCGAGTTTGTTAAATTTGCCGATGTGCTTACTAAGACCCGAGCAAAACTCGATCAGGCGAGCAAGGAAATCGGCAATGCTGAGGTTCGCTCTCGCGCTATCGAAAGGCATCTGCGAAGCATAGAAAATGATAACGCCAGTGTTGCTGACAATTTTCTGATTGATACCATTGATCAGGAAGCCGCCTAAGCTATGTGACCCGATGAATCTGAAACACCTGTTGCCATGTAGGTTGTATGGTGGACGTCTAAAGGAGCGACAAGAAGATGCGTATCTTCATCGATATGCGATGGATGGCTCGCATTAACATTAGCTTCTGTATGACTTTGAGCAGCTGGTTGTGGATGCCCTCCCAAAACAAGGTTTAGTTCATTTCGTGCAGTGGTGCGTAGTTCGTCAAAAACTGCCCAAGCAAACCCAACCACACCTCCGCTCTGTTCCGGAGATGGCGGAACTTCTTCTGCCGGTTTATGCTCTTCAGTTCTCACCTGTACTTCGGGCGGGGTATCTCCTGTAGGGCTCGGCACTTCTTGTGGCACTCCTCGCAACAGATTTACTTCTGTTCGCACATCTTCTCTGATAGCTTCTCTTACCGCACCAAAGGCTTCAGAAGTCATGACTGCACCTTGCTCACCAATGGCTATAATGCGATCGGTAATACCTTCAACCCCTGTAAAGGCTCGGTTGATTGCCATATGAACTGCTGGCTTTGCCGCATCTCCTACCACCTTGTCAGCTGCATTGGTCACGACTGCATTTCCTACTGCTATAGCTCCGTCAACAATATCCTCTGCGACGTCAGCAACCACTGTAATCGCGCGATGATCTGTCGGTTGAGTTCGACCTATATCCCCGGCTCGGTCAAGTGCAAACTCTCCTACATGTTCTCCTGCTGCCGCGACATTATCAATCGCTTGATTGACTCCAGCTAGATGTGCAACCCCTAGCGTGGCTCCATTCGCAGCAACTTCAGCAGCTTCTTTTGCTACAAAACAGCAACAGGGCAAACAGGCTTTAAGCAAACATATCACTGCATTGCAAAACTTTCGACAGCATGATGGATTTTCATCTTCATGCATTCTTATTATTTGTCTACGTGGCATACTCCTCTCCCAAAAGTTACCATCATTCTTAACAATACATTAATTTTTTATTTATTTACAGATTTTTTTTATTAATTGCAAAAAAATACGCACCCAGGCCCTGGATGCGTATTCTTATTTATAAATAAAAGATTTGATTTAAGCAGCTAAACCCACTTCTGATAACTTACCTTTATTTTCAACATACTTCACCCAGTTTTGCTTGATCGTCGCATCATAACCTTTAGTACCAGCAACTATAGCGTTTAACGACTCAACATTGATTTTTCGCCCACAATCCTCTCTAGAATCTATAGCCTCAATCGAATGCATCATATAATCATAAAGCGCTGAGTTAGATAGACTGGTCTTAGTCTTCAAATGTCTTAGTGCAACTTCAATCGCATATTGACCGTCCCTTAAAACACAAGGATCATAGCTTTGGGTTATTAAAATTCCCATGCTTGAGTGCGATTTCGAATCAAAAGCATACTTAAATGGAAGCTCAGTCTGCACTCTAGCTAGCTTTGCTTGATCAGCACTTACTTTCCCTTCTTGCTTGGTTTCACCTGGCACCACATGCACTGTAACATCTTGTGGCGTAGGTATTACAGCAGCACGACGTTGTGGAGCTAAAACGATTCGAGGCTTATTATCATCATTTGCTGCAACAAGTGAATCAGCACCAGCTTCCCGCGATGGACTCGCCTCTCGTGATCGATTTGGCTCTGGGATAGTAGGTTCATCACTTGGTTGACTAGGTGATGATTCAAGAGACATTATCATACTTGCCCCCAACCCTGCAGGCTCATCATCAGATGGAGAAGATGGTACAAATGCCTGGTTTTGGGACGATAGATCTGTTTCAGCAGCCCTAACCTCAGCAGCACCTGCTGGCCCAACCAATACTACTGCTTTATTCACCCTTGGCGATTGCATTGCTTCATTTGCCTTAGTAGCAACCTCACGCTGCTCATCAAGTGCGTGATTACTATTAGATCTAGGCAATACAGGTGACGGCTGAGGAGAATCTAAGCTTCCTGCTTCATTAGAACTAGTGACAACAGTTAGCGTTGCGTCATTCGCTCTTGTAGACGAATCTGCTTTAGTAACTGAAGCCTCATCAACATCTGCCCCTCCAAATGCTAATACTGAATTTTGCGCTGCTGACAATGGAACTTCTACAGTAATCGTGGCTCCGCCTTCCCTTGTTGCTTCATCAGATTGTCTTGGGAGACGCGACGCAGGTGATAAAACAGTATCACTGTAAGGAGCCAAAGAATCTATTGCTGTTGTGGATAGCGGAGGCACAATACTATCAGAACTTGTAACACTAGTTACTATTGTATTTGGTGGTGTTGTTCCAGGCTTATCTGCATTACTAGAGAGTTCAATAGGTTCCGGGTCAGATCTTGTTGTAGAAGTTGTAGTAGTCGTTGTTGTTGCAGATGTAGGAGCTGCTTTTGGTGATGTAGACGAGAATGATCCCCTCTTTCTTTCATTTAACTTAGACTTGCCAACTAGCCGGGTTAGACTCCTGGCAGCAGTTTCGTCCTGCTCTACTCCACATTCGATCATAGTTTTTTGCAAAACTACAGCTCTTGTTTTTAATTGCTCTGCATAACTATCTTTTCTGACACGAGTTGCCTCGACTATCCATCTGAACAAGTCATTAGTTACCACATCGTCAGGTACGATATCCTCTTTCCGCATGTTCTTCATTATAGTATCAAGATAACCCATGCATGAATTTATTGCCGTAAAGCCTGCTTGTACTTCATTAGTTTGCTTTAAGGTTTTAGACTCGATTGTGGTTTTCTCGCGAAGCCTGGCAGCAGCGATTTCCGCTTTAGCTATAGCTTTGGTTTCTTCGATTGCTTGATCCGCCTTCACTTGCGCTGCTTCAATATCCTCACCTCCTTTATTCTGAAGAGCAGCAAATTCAGCTTTAAATTTATCTTTTACACCAGACTTTTGATCCTCTTTTTCCTTTTTCAAAATTTCAATGGCTGCATCATTAGCCGCTATAGCTTCAACTGTTTTTATATGAGCAATAACCCTTGATTTTTTTAGATCATCTAACGTTTTCTTGTGGACTTTAAGCAGATCACCAGATTGCTCCTGCAGCTCTCTTTCACCCTCATTTTTTTCTCTCTCTAATTTTTCAAGTGCTAGTTTTTTTGCTTCTTTTTTTGCGGTCTCATCTGCTGTTAGCCTTCTTTGCAGTTCAGATACTGTCCTTTCTTTTTCAGCTTGCAGCTGACTTACTTTTTCATCTCTGGCCCTCTCAAGGTCTATAACTTTTGCAGAAGTGGATCTTTTAAGATCGTCAATCTCTTCTGTAGTAGTTGTTTCAAGGGCATTAATGTTTTGAAGAGCGCTCATGGCATACGAAACTATCCAGCTATATGCTGTTACGTTTTCCTTTTCATCAATCCGGGTTGGCTCGTTCCAATCAAAAGGGTTAATGCTGTCAACATACTCAGCCAAAGGAGTTCCCGCTGCATTTTTAATGCTTCGAATGCCTAGCCCCCAGCCAACCATGCCTACAGCCTTACTTCCATAATATCCCATAATCGAGCTGCTGCTGCCAGGAATCTCATTTCTTCCTTCTTTAATGGCCGATACAATAAGGTCTATTCGGGTTTGCTTGTGAGCGGTACTATCCTCAAGTAGCCCTCTGACCCACTGATTCTTTGTAGCTTGTTTGCTACTACTGCTTTTGCGTGGAGCCACACTTTCTGTTGCAGTTGATGTTGTTGCTGATGAAGATGTGCTTGAAGTTAACACATCACTTGTTGCCACTGACGAAGCGCCTGTTGTAAATGGAGATTGATCGGCTTGTAACATAAATGACTCCTATATTAAAATTGGGTATAACCCATTATGTTATATAAGAAATAAAGCACAACACTTTTCTGCCAGAAAAATAATCTTTTTGCAAACGCACTAATTTACTGATTGATTAAGAGAACTTCGCCTCTAAAATGAACTAATTTTCACTTCTCCGGAAAAAACCTTCTTTACTTCTCTCTTGGTTACTTTCTTCTGCTTCTTTAATATATCGCCAAATCCATTGTCTCAGAGGTTTAAGAGAATTATTAGCGACCGCGCGTTGTGTCCTCTCCCACTCCATCTTGCTTAGCTGATAATATTTCTAAATATCTCCGACGTGGTGGTGCTGCTGCTGATTGTGGAGTAGTAGGCGGCTGTGGCATTAAAGGTGGCGGCGGCGCAGCCGACAGAACTTTATCTGGTGCCCCTGGTTGTGGCGTTGTATCCTTTCCCGCTCCATCGTGGCGCTTTAATGGTTCTAAATTATCTGGAAATTGACGTAGTCGAGGTGGCGCTCGTCGTAGGGCTGGTTGTGGAGTAGTAGGTGGCTGGGGCGTTGGAGGTGGCGGTGGCGTAGCCGACAGAACTTTAGCTGGTGACTCTGGTTGTGGCGTTGTATCCTTTCCCGCTCCATCGTGGCGCTTTAATGGTTCTAAATTATCTGGAAATTGACGTAGTCGAGGTGGCGCTCGTCGTAGGGCTGGTTGTGGAGTAGTAGGTGGCTGTGGCGCAGCCGGCAGAACTTCAAGCGTTGGCGTTGAAGGTGGCGCTGCTTGCAGAGCTGTAGAAAGCGGCGGAGGGGTAACTGCCCGAGCCTGGTCGGGGCTATGCTTCATAAGGAGTGTTTTTATTTCATGATTGGCATTGCTGAAATCTATACCTTCGGTGCTTGCTCCGCGACTAAGCAATTCTTTAACTAATGGCAATTTGTTATGATAAACTGCCCATTCTAATACAGTCTTCCCACTTATATCTCTCATATTTAAAGCAACTGCATCAATTTCACTTAATGCAAGAATGATAGATACTATATAATCATGGCCTTCTTTGGCAGCTCTACGCAATGTATTTACGCCTTGCCTGGAAGCCCACCGCCTAACTATGTCATAGTTCTTAGATTCCATTAGATCAACTTTGCCGGATGTTATAATGGCATATATTACGCTATCACACTTATACTGATCAGCCACCGTTAATGCCGTGTGTCCACTTTGATTCTCTAACTCTGGTTGGATTTTATCTGACGCAAGCAGCGCGCTTACTATAATGTGATACCCTTCAAGGGCAGCAATGTTTAAAGCTGTGCGCCCTTCCACTGAATGATTAATAAATTCATCAAAATCAGCAATTCCAGTTTGAAGGGCCTCAAGCAGCTTTGCGTTGCTTATGCTTACAGCATATAAGAAATTATCACCACGCCACTTCTTAGCATCCTCTAGTGTAATAGGAGTAAGCGTCGCAGGATCAATCATCTTTAGTGCAAATCTCGGGTCTTTGTTATACTCTTTAATAAAATTAGAACGCTCCCAATTCAGGTATTTTAATATTTGGTCTGGATGAGTTAATGCAACATCCGGAGGACTTATAGGGTGCTTAAATATACCGTCTTTGGTGTTAATGGATATTGTTGCAGCCTGTTTTACATTTAATGCAAATCTATTTAAAAAGTCATACACTAGGTCTGTATTACTGCTCACATCCATGGATGATTCTAGAAGAATTTTGTTTCCAATGCTGATAGAAGCTGCTGCATCTGCAGTACCATGCGCGACAAGCACCGAACCTTCAGGTAACACGCCAACATCAAGCGCTGCAGCCCCTGAGTAGCAAGCATCAAGTTGAATACTAAGCGGCATATTGCCTGTTATATTAAGTAGGTAAGTAAAAAAATCTTTGGTAGGTTTTCCATCTATGCTATGGATTTTACCTTTAGCTAATCCATGCACTGAAATATATATTCTAGTGGTTCTAGAGATCTTATTTTGGAGTTCTTGTAAATCTAGTAAATGTAAGTTTGTCCTTCCGTCTCCAATTAATCTGTAGCCCTCTTGTTGAAATATTCGCCTCAGGGAGTCGGGTATATACAAGTTTTCGCCAAGAATCAAAACCGCTTTATAGGGGATCGTTTCACTATAAGTTTGTGTGCCGGATTCTACGATTGGTTCTTGATTAGGCATAACGCCTCTTAATTCTGATATAATTAATTATACCGCTTAAAAGGTTAATTATTTGCTAATCAGCGTTAAAATATAGGTAATTTCAAGTGTCACTCATATATGGGAACCTACCTAGAATGAAGGAATTTCTACTTCTCCGGAAAAAACCTTCTTTACTTCCCCATTAATCAGAATCTATTCCATCTTCAATATATCACTAAAATCTATTATTTCTGTAAAGTAGTTACTATCAATAACACTGTCACTAACTCCATTTACATGGATTATTACAGGGCAATAAGAGAATCCTCTTGGTACTACCAGCCTATCTATCTTAGTGCTAACTTCTTTAATTATCTCTTTCTTAATTTCATTGCGTGAGAACTTTATCTCACAAATATATAGTATATTGGTTCTAGTCTGAATCATGTAATCAATTTGGCAACCCTGCTGCCGGCTCCCTGAGCGCTGAAAAAATGGGTTTTCTGCTACAATATCATCAGGTGACAGCCTTAACCGCTTATGTATATATCTCCTATTATTCATAACCAGGTTTTCAAATTGTAACCCCATAATAGTAGCCCAGCCTGGCAACAGGTTTATGGATCTAAACTGATATAGATTTCTTTCAATCTCTCCCAATTTGTTCTCTATATATTTTAAGTAAAACCTCAGGTAATTATCTTTTAAGCGATAGTTGAACAATAACGGAGATGCTATGCCCGTTTTTAGATTCCAGGTGTAGTCTTTGCTAACAAATCCGGATGTCACAAGATCATTCAAATACTCACTAATAAGGCCGGATTTCTCGACATTTAGTCTTTCGCATATAGCTGCATATTCAAGGTTCTCATATACTAACAGACGCACTATTTGCTTGTATTTCTCACTTCTGGGGCCAAACAAATCGGAGAAAATGTCTTTAAATTCATGGGTAAATAGCCCTCCTTTTTTAAAGCATAGATTATGGATATTCTCTTCAACTGAATACCTTGGCTGTACTTCCTCAAGGTATCTTGGAACTCCACCCGTAATTGAGAGGATTTTAAACTTGTCGTAAGCAGAAAGCTTACTACCTGCCCCTTCAAAAAATTTGTTACAATCATTTAACGGCAATTCTTCCAAGGTTAAAGTATATGAAATACGGCCTAGAAACGCAGTGCTAGATAAAATATTTTTCTCAATCCAAGCTGACGCTGAACCACATATAATGAGTATCAATTCAGGATTTCTTTTAAAATACAAATCCCAGGCATTTTTTAATTTACCAAGGAAATCAGGATCCTTTGAACCAATCCATGATATCTCATCAAGGAAAACAACAACCTTTCCTTTTGCGGTCTTTGTTGCAAGCAGCAAGAATAGGTCAGTCCAATCATGGGCTTTGATTTCTGAAATATTGAATACCAACCTCATCTGATTAGCAAATTCATCCAACTGACTTTGCTTAGTAGCTTTGCCAGACGGTGCCAGCCCAGAGAATTCATAAAACGAACAGGCCCTTGCAAATTCCTCTACAAGTGTACTTTTCCCAATGCGCCTTCGGCCCTTAACCACAATAAGGCTAGCTGTTCCTTTTCGTTCATAACGTTGGAGTTCTGCTAGCTCTTCTCGTCTTCCAATAAACTTAACACCTGACATAAAACAATACGTAGAATCTGCATTTACAGATTCTACGTATTTTATATCTGATTGTCCAGGAAAATGAAATTACCTCACATCAAGCATTTATCATGCTTTGAGCATACCATCCCTTGCTTAATTACAAAAATACGTAGAATCTGCAAATGCAGATTCTACGTATTTTATGTACATAAACCCCCAGAAACACGGCCAATTAAAAGGAAGGAACCTCTACTTCACCTAAAAAAACCTTCTTTACTTCGCCGTTCATCAGCATCCCCTCATCGTCATTGCTTACTTTCAAAGTACCGCCTACCAGGTGGACATTAACCCGCCGCGCTACACTGCCTAATCTGAAGGCCGCTGCCGCAGTTGCACAAGCTCCGCTGCCACAGGCCAGAGTTATTCCGGTGCCGCGCTCCCAAACCTTAAGCGCTATGTTCTCTTTATCAATGATGCGGGCAAAGTTGACATTGGTGCGCTCGGGAAACAGAATATGCTTTTCAAATTTACCACCGATCTTGGCGACTTCATCTTGAGAGATATCATTACCCACAAAGAATATGAGGTGGGGATTACCCATGCTGACCGCATAGCCACAATTATAAGGAGCACTATGAGCGAACTCGAGAGCCATAGGGTTGACCTCATAAGCTAAAGGAATTGTCTGCCAGTCAAGATCCGGCTGGCCCATGTTTACAGTTACAGTGCCATCAGCGCAAACCTCAGCGAGCAGCTTTCTTTTGCCAACCATTATAGTTGCTAGGGGCTTACCTAATAAAGAAGCTATGCACCTGGCAGCATTACCGCAGGCATTTGCAAGGCTTCCATCGGGATTATAAATCTCCATTTCGGCATCGGCATACATTGAGTTTTTAAAAACTATGACCTGGTCACAACCCACTCCAAGCCGGCGCTCGCATAGCTCTTTTATTACAGACTCATTTAAAATAACTGGATTGTCTCTAGCATCAAAAATAATAAAATCATTGCCGAGTCCATGCATTTTAATAAATTTTCTCAGCATCATATCCATAAGCTGTTTAAGTTTATAACAATATACAAGAAATAAGAGCTAAGAACTACTAAATATTGTACACCATTATAATAAGCTGCGCAGAATTTAACTTGTAGAAATCTAGACCACTGTTAAAATACTTTTCTACAAGCTAAAAGCAGGCGGAACTTAACATTATTAAAGGAGTTTCTATATGAAAGAATATGAAATATGCCCGCACTACAATTCGACATATGACCCAAGTAGCCAGGCTGTATACAATACTTCTACCCATAAAATAGTTGCAATAGATTTTGAGGGAAGTCACAGTTGTGTTAGTGATGCCATTTTTGCATTTATTATGATTGGAAGTATGACTAGTGCACTTAATCTATGCTCATCAAACCATTATGAATGTTATTAAAAAATAGCCAATCCAAAATCAGATTTTATGTCAAAACTTATAGTCAATGAAGAGTGGCCTTTAGGAGAATTAATAGCTAATGATCCCATAGTTTGCTCTAGCCCCCAAATCTGCTGTTTACCTGAGAACTCAACAAATATACTTGCATCAAATGATTCTTATTCACTGGGAGATGTACCCTCATTTCTTATAGGGCTTTCGATCGGCCTTACAGGAATGGTTGTTTCAACTGGTATTTTTTGTTATTTAACTTTTCATCCAAGACATGCACATCACGCTCCGGCAGATCCCGGAGAACTACACGAACCTAGACCTGTAGTAACGGAGCTTGGCGAGATAACAATAGGGTAGCAAGCTTCTTCAAGGCTTTGCCGATAAAATTAACAAAATTGTAGATTTTTATAAATTTTTGATCTATATTTAAATTAGTTTCAAATATATCGGGGAATGGCTATGGAAATTAAAAATAGCACTAATTCAACATTTGATTCATCGACCCTAGAAGACGATAACTCTACAACCACAAGCACTGCAACATCCGATACGTCACTGGACAATGCACTCATATTTATTGGCGAATTCATTATGGGCGCAGTCCTGGGTTACATTGTAATATGCATTTTGGGATGCGCATATGTGTGCTACAAAGAGATTTTCCCCGAAGACGATATTTCAGTTGCGGATGCAAAGCCTGCGGACGCAATGATAGTGATCGAACTTGAGCCTGCATTATTGGTTTCAGAACAGCCTGTTGACTCTCCTGAATAAAATCCCAAATATTAAAATCAGTGTTTGCATGATATGCATTATTAATGTCACAGTAGTTGATAGCGTTCTATAACAATAGGGGAGCTTCATATGGCTGAATTTACAGTAAACAGTGACAATATAGGCTCACGGTTTTGTCAATATATAGCCCCCTTTGATAACAAAAATTTTATTATAGCAGGTTTAAGTACGGTAGATTATTCTCCCTGCTTACTTTATTCCCAAGTTTATCCCTTATATAACTGGAATTTTGGTTGGTACGACACACAGCACATCGGCATGTTTGATGACAGATCGCAGCAGGTATTGCCCAATGGCTTAGCTGTAGCTCTGCCGGGGGAAATATGCGTTCCTCCTCGCTATACATACAATCCTTTTAGTCACTCCCTATATGATCCATCCGCCAAAAAGCCAGTACCCATAAATGCAACAGTATGCAATAGCAGCGAGGTCTGCAGCACACCCCAAGATGACCAAAACGAAACCCAAGCGGAAACCTACAATGCTTCTACTCACAAGTTAGCGGCTATTGATGCAACGGTCTGTAATAGCAGCGAAATCTGTAGATTGCCCATGGATGTTCAAAACACAACTTCACCTGAAGAGTGCACACCATATGACAACTCATTCTTTATTGGGATGGGAACAGGAGCTTTATCCTCAACATTCATTTTCCTCATAGGAATAGCGATTTATCATTTCTGCCATAATCACAAAAGCGCATATAAACCGGCAGCAACATTCGAGCACGATGCTCTTGAACTTGCCGGACACTCAACAACACAAGATGGAACATTGGTAGCCACTCAATCATCAGAGGGCGAGGTTCATGTATAAATCTTATAGCTAACCCTCCACCCCTTTAAGAGCACTAATTTGCAAATTTTTAAATTATATGCAATATATTGCTATTTTTCGTCATAAATGCTATAACTTATTTGAGAGACTTTATTATCATGCAATCTTAAACCACATGGGGAGAAGTTTATGGCAAAACTCGAAGGGGATACGGATACTCAATGTTATTACAATGCCTCTACTCATAAAGTAGTGACGTTGGATACTGTGATCTGCAACAGCAGCGAAATATGCAGCTCTCCAGAAGCCAACAGCACGCAAAACCTGTCGCATAATGGACATTGCGACACAGAAGGTGAGTCATATTTTTTGGGAATATTTGTTGGAGTTGTGACCTCGCTAGTGACTGCTGGGATTTGCGCCAGCATTTATATGATCTGCAACTCAAGACCCCAGCGCGGTGAAGAAACTGAAGAGCCAAGTTTACACGCTCCCGAACTCCTTCCTATCGCACATGAGGCTGATGATGGCAAGTTTGCAGATGGTTAAAACTACGTAGAGTAACTGACTTCAATCCATTATTATTAGGATAGTCCTTCTCCTATACATAAGCATCATGCTACCCGACACGAAGAATGTATGAATATTAAATAGTCAGTAAGTTAAGCAGAAATGAATTGAAAAATAAGCTGAAATAAGGGATAGAGGTGTTTTCAATATTCACATAGCAAACACCTCATGAAAGCGAAGATACTATCAAGTCTAAAAGAGTCAAGCAGAAGAAATAATACCATAGCCGATATGGTGCAAAGTCTAATAATAAGCCGCAAGGTTTCAAGCACTGTTTGCGCACTGCATTTTCCAGGAGACACCGATATTGGCTCCAAGATCAGAAGAGTCGAGCGCTTTTATGAACGCAGTTATTTAAGCACAGAAACAGCTATTGATTTCCTTCTCAAGTTCAAATCATCAGATAAAGTTCATAATCCGCTGCAGCTGTACCGCAAACGCTGGGAGATAGAATGTTTTTTCAAGAAGCTAAAAACTGCTGGCTTTAATCTTGAGAGCACTAACCTTAAAGACAGTAACCGATTGAAGTCCCTGATCCTGCTCTGTGCTATGGCTCATTTAGTTTGCACTCTTTTGGGAATATTTCGTCACAATAACATTCGCGCTATTAAGTTCAAGAGAACCTTAAATTGTTATCAATTTAGTTTCTTCAGATATGGACTAGATTAGATCACTGAGCTTATCCTTTACTCCCCCAAAACACTCTGCCATGCACTTAATCAATCCTTGATACATCTTCGTGTCGGGTAGTATACTCAATATGATAACTTCTTGTGCACAGAGTGCTTTCTTCAAATCGACCAGATACAAGACCCAGAAACTTTAGAATTTGTCGAACTCAGAGTTATCCTGCACGATCATCATCAGATTCCAAGAGATGTTTTATAGTAAGCAACCTGACGTAAAGCTATAGATTTAATTCAATTTGTGTTTTACGGTTAAACATACCAAGCATAACCGTGGTGCCTTATGTCACAGCAAATATATTTAGCACTCGATCCTACTAGCCAAGCCGTTTATAACACTTCTACTCATAGGATGGTACCTATTGATGCGACTATCTGTAATAGCAGCGAAGAATGTTGCTTGCCAGAGAATTTTACTTACTGGGAGACCTTACATAGAAAGGACCTATGCCAAAACAATGGTGAGTCTACGATTCTAGGTGTGGTTTTAGGTATTTTTATGTCAGGAGTCACTGTTGTTGCCTACAATGGTGGTAACTACCTGGAAAAATGGTGTTGTCCACCTGGCGTTCATATGGCAGAAGTAGTGGAATTAGCTGTTCGCGAGCCCATAGCAATAGAATAATAATCCGATAGTTATCATGCATCGCTATTGCAATGCTTATTCGCGTGATATAAAATAATAAGGTCATTACCCTTGGGAGAATTATAGGAATTTCTATGACAAAAATCTTAGTGAACACTGACAACATTAGCTCTTATTCATGCGACATTATAAAGCATTTTCCCGATGGCACTTTTACCATCGCAGGACTAAATAGCGATGATAACTCCGTTTGCCTGAGCAACATAATAGATACTATGCCTACTTCTTCCCAAGTGATTTTGCCTGATCATCATCCCAGCCATCTGGGAATCTTCAACTATCAAACCCAGTTTGCTATAACAAATACCATAAAGATAGGGGAACCAGGGCAAATATGCGTTTATCCCAACATGACTTTTAATCCAAATAGCGAGGCAATATACAATGCATCTACACATAAAGTAGTAGATAAGCACGCGGATATTTGCGATAGCGACCTATTTTGTGTAATACCAGAAGATGTAAACTGCCTGCCTATTATCGGCGCAGTCGCCATAGGAATATTCTGCGGACTATCATTATCATTTATGATAGGTGGAATGATTTATTTGATGATTACTGAGTGCAAAGATTGTCACCTGGGTAAAACGCTAAAATACTTAAATATTCAAGCAGCAAACCCAGTCTCTGCAGATGAACCACCGGCAACTGAATTGGTAAGTTCAGATACAAGCGTAGAACAGCATTGAAATAACATCATTAATAGTAGGAGCATTATGACGGAATTTTATCTAGATACTGACAACATGAGTGTACCATGCGAGCTTATATCAGGCTTTCCCAATGGCAATTTCGTTTTGGCTGGTCAAGATTTATATGGCGCTCCTTGTTTGTTTGCTGCCACTGCTTTTAATATTAACCCGGAAAATCTAAGAGTGTTTGATACTGCAACCCAACAAGTGGCGGACTATGGAAGCATAATAGCTCTTCCCGATCAAGTGTGCGTATACCCTAATGCAACCTTCGATCCGGACGCAGAAGCGGTTTATAATACCGTCAATAATAAGCTAGTGGCTATAGATAAAAGAGTATGCAGAACACCACTTGCATGCCCCATACCAGAAGATCTATGCGACGCAACCAATAAGGCATTTTATATAGGAATAGGAGTAAGCTTAGCATTTGGTATGCTTGTAGTTTTCGGCTGCTATAGTAAAATAATACTAAATAAATGCCGCGCTAGTATTTTATAGCAATTTTATAGCTTTAAACGCATT
>JABDBN010000021.1 GCA_013288625.1 Alphaproteobacteria bacterium
AAGGAAGGCAAGTAAGCTCATATGATTTATTTTTTTGAAGTCGCTGCCGGTTTACGGGATTAGATAGTATAGCGAATAGTTCACTTAATCTTTCATCAGCAGCTAAAGCTTCCATCAAATAAGCAATACGATTTTCAACATAACTATTTAATGTCGCTTTAGTGAATTTAATCTTTGCTTCCTTATTATAGTCATTCGGATCTAACAAGCCTGGTATCGTAGGTATTACTCTTTCATCAATACAGTCCTTAGTAGCATTGAGCAATACATCATACGTGATGGTTTTTCCTGCACATAGAATTTCAGCATCAATCAGGAGCCGCTTTTCAAGTTCTGACAGGTCAGTCCCAGTCGCCAGTTTTCTTGCAATGTTAATCACTGCAAATGATGAGAGTTGGCAGGCGGAATCGCCAACGACTGGATCAAGATCTTCGTAGCGACCAGATTTGATTTTAGCTAAAGCCTGATTCAGTAAATATTCTTTTGCTGCTGGGCTTAAAGTAACTTCACCTAATTTAGGTTGGTTCTTGGTTTGTAAGTTAGCTTTCATTTTAGTCTCCTTAAATTTGTTTATAACCCAAGGAGAATTGCAAAATGCATGCAGATAACCCTTAGGTTTGTTGATAGTTTTAAATTGTGAGCTAATTAGAAAAATCCCTTGGTTTGTAATGTTGAGATATAAAACTAATTAACTGTAGTAAAAGTGGGGGGAATTATGAGCGGGTCGGACGACGCCAGCTATTAAGAGAAACAGATCGTGGAGAATTGCAAAGTGCGTTGGTAGAAGATGTTAGGCATGAAGTTGTGTTACTGCAACACTGCGAATCTGCAATGGCAGTACATAATAGTATTTTGGTTTTAATAGACATTATTTTCTCAAAATAAAGTTAACACTAATAATTATAAGGCATTTTATGGCGTGGGTCAATAGTTATGCTGAAAAGACTTTTGCGCAATTCTCAATAGTGGCTACTCCATAACCAGTGGCGCCGGCAGCTTGTGTCAGCGTATCTTCATCGCTCCAGGCTACTCCAGCAATGTCTATATGAGCAAACCTGGTGTTGCCGACAAATTCATACAGGAATTCTGCTGCTGATGCATTTTCACCACAATGGTTAACCCCGCGGTTTTTAAGATCAGCAATATTAGATTTTATAAGCTCTCTGAAGCCTTCGCCTAGTGGTAATCTCCATATAGGTTCTCCGGTAATCTGTGAAGCCAAAGAATCATCGCGGGTAAATAGCCCAGCATACTCATGCGCAAGGCAAGCAACAGTTTCTCCCGTAAGGGTAGCAAAGCTAAGCATAAGGGATGGGTTGAATTTTTGTTGTGTATAATATAGGCAATCTGCCAGCACCAGGCGACCTTCGCAATCGGTATCAACAATCTCGATGGTTTTGCCGCTCATGCTGGTGATGACATCTGAAGGACGCATCGCGTTTCCATCGGGCATATTCTCCACCAGGCCAATAACTCCAACGGCATTCACTTTGATTTTTTGTGCAGCAATTGCGAGCATTCCTCCGACTACAGCAGCAGCTCCACCTTTGTCGTATTTCATTTTAGGCATCATCACCTGGTCTTTAATGAAAAGCCCTCCTGAGTCAAAGCAGACTCCTTTGCCCACGAAAGCATGTATGTCAGGGTTGCCAGCATCACCATTATACTTCATCACCACAACTTGCGGCTCTTTAGAACTTCCTTGCGATACTGCAAGCAGCGCATTCATTTTAAGTTCCGTTAGTTCTTTTCGGCCTAAAACTTCAACATCAATTCCATAGGTTTTAAGTTGCTGGCAGTGTTGCGCAAAAGCTTCCGGGTGCATTATGTTAGCAGGAGATTCAGCCAGTTCCTTGCAAAGGTTCTGCCCTCTTATCAATGCGGCATAACGGGCATAGGCTTTTGTCATCTCAGCAGGGTTTTCGCAAATAACCTCAAGTTGCTTTAGCGTGCTTGGTGGATTGCTCTTATATTTATTGAGCTTCCAGGTACGTTTCGCAATAGCAAACACAATGTCAGCTAATTGCTCGTTTTGAAGAGTTAAATCTAGAGCTACTTGCTCGAGCTCCAGCTCCGTCATCACTTTGGCTAGCATGAATCCAGCTAGGCTAGAAGACGTATCAATGTTTACCAGGACGTGAAGCTGCCCACCTTGTTGTGAGGTGATGAAGCGTCCAAGAGGGATGGTTGCACCAAGCTTGTGTTGCGCTTGATCAAGAATCGAAAGAACAACTTTACATGTTGATTGTTCTTTTTTTATAAACTTCAAATCAGACATCCTTTTTCCTCACTACCCATAGAATGCAGCTTGCAATGAAACATACAAGCAAAATCTTCAGGAACCCTTCAGAGTAAACGCTGATCCCTAAGTCGGTGTTAGACTCATCAATCGCCATATACTTAGCCAAAAAGCCGCTGATAATATTAGCTAGCGCATAACCCATCATCACCGTTCCCATAAGAACACCTTTCATGTGCTTTGGCGAGTATTTTGAGCAATGAGAATATACCGCCGGGCCGATAAAGAGCTCGGAGAAAGCTATCATTCCAAAGGACAAACCTATGAAATTAGCGCTTACTAAATCCGAAGATTTTGATAGGGTATAAAGCATGGTAAAAGCCAGAGCCTGCAAGAAGAACGCTAAAGAAATTTTGGCGTATAAGCTAACGGCTTTCTTGATTTTCAGTTCATACAATTCAAGCAAAATCGCAACAACAGGGCCCAGTAATAACACGACCATAGGATTTATGGTAGTAAGCGATGCAACCGGGATTTGCATGCCAAGTAAGATCTTGTCAGAGAATCTTTCTGCAAACAAAACCAAAGTGCTGCCAATCTGTTCTTCAAATCCAAAGAAGATCGCAAGCAGCATTACCGCAATCAATACCGAGTTTATATTGCGCTTCTCGAGCTTGGTTAGAGTTCTGGCTGAATATAATACAGATGAAATCATAACTATAATGGCTACAACCAGTAAGTATAAAGTCACTTCATGGTTGTAAATCATAAGCGCTAAAGCCGGAGCTAGCAGAAACATAAAGCCAGTATAGGCCATGGCTTTCTTTTTGCTAACATTGCCGGGTTTTCTGCCTTTATCTTCCAGTATGTAGTTGAACTTGAGTAACCCGAGAAGGCCAAGTGCCATGCCAAACGCTGCAAGTGAAAACCCATAGTGCCAGCCATATGCCTCGGCGGTGAATGCAACTGCTATGGTGGCTAGGAATGCCCCTAAATTTAGACCGACGTAAAATAGGGTATAACCTGCATCCCGTCTTAAGTCATCTTTGGCATAGAATTCGCCAAGCAACGCTGTTGCGTTAGTCCTGAGCAACCCAGTTCCGATCGCAATTAGAGCCATGCTTAGGTACACATTCAGAATATCTCCGGGCAAGGATAGCACAACGTGCCCGCAAGCAATAATGATACCGCCCAGATAAATTGAGTATCTTAAGCCAAATATCTTATCAGCAAGTCGCCCGCCGAAAACGCCGAAGCCCTCTGAAAGTGCGGTTGAAACCGCGTATATTCCAACAGCTTCGGCATCGGATAAACCAAGACCTGATACCAAATACAGAACTAAAATTGCACGCATGCCGTAATAGCTAAAGCTTTCCCACATCTGCACAAAAAACAGCAGATAGAGAGCTCTAGGTTGATCAAGTAATTTAAGTACGTTATTAGTTTTCATTTTAGTTACCTATATTCTTATTCCGGCTTCAGGGCAACGTTCTCTTAGAGCTGTGATCTTTGCCACTTCGCTTTGGGTAGTACTTACGAAAATGTGGCAAGGCGCTAATATGACACCTTCTTGAGATCTTTCCCTGCCTGATACATAAGTACTACTTAAGCAATTCTTAAGGCTGTTGCTTCTTGGTACATTATCCACAAGAGTTGGGCTAAAGTAAACAACCACTTCTCCTTGCAATACTGTATCAAGCAATATGTCGCTACTGACAATCAACCTCTGTAGGCCATAGTTTCTAAGCTCGGAAAGAAATGAGTCGAACGAATCGGCACCAGCAATGCGTGCTAATTCAGTGTTAGCAGCCCGAGTTCTTGCTTGGAGTGTGTCTACTGCATATAACTCAAATACTATGATCGGCTCATCAGTACTAACTTCAATAAGATTGCCAACACTGTCAACTAATGCAGCTCCCTGAAACCTAAAGCCTGCCTCACCGCTTGCCAGTGTTGTCGAAGTAAGCCTGGTAATTCTGTAAGCGAATGGAAGCTGGTTACGCTCGATACATCTATACATTGCCTCGACTCCAGCAGCTTGCAATTGTTGTTGCGGTTTGGTTTTGGAGTGGTGTTGCATTTGCCTTGCGTACGGCTGAAGATCTTGTTTTAGTGCAGCATCTCCGAGATCATCCGCCACAGCTAGCATATAGTCTACAGAAATTTGACTCACTGCCTGTCCAAGCAAATCGCTAATCAAATATAGCTTTTCAAGTTGTATTTCAATATTGGGATTTGCTTTAAGGGCAGATAGCTTTCTTGAGCCGTATGCTACCCTTCCGTTATCCTCATCTTTAAGAAGAAGTCCGAATACATCTCTTATTTCATTCTTGAGCTGGCTTGTGATGTGGCACAAAGTCAGAGTCAATTTCTCAGCTGGAGTAAGTTCAGCGTAGGAAACATCCTGGCGGAATAAATCCATGAGGAAGATTCTCGATTGGCAATTATTATCGCCGTTATTCACATCAAACGCCATGTAGTTATAACTATTGAAATCCTCAGCGACTTTAGTTTGCACCTCACGTGAATTAATCAATTCATTAGTTTTAGCAATTTGTGCATCTAAAAACCGTGCTGCTTCAGTATAAAAAACACCCAAAAGTTTTTGAAATTGAGTGCTTGCAAGCAGTTCTTCTAAGGTAACTCCGCTTCTGATAAGTACTTGTATCTCATTGTATTTGCCGAGATTATTTATAGCGCTTCCTCTGTCGGCCTTACTCTTAGCATTAGAGAAATCAGTGTGAGCTTGCGTAACTTTCCTGGTGAACTCGATTCTTGCCTCAGATACGGCTGCCTCATACAGCTCAAGAATTTGCCTTGTAGGTAGGAAATCCGCTATATCAGCAATAGGAAGATTGCGATTGCTAACTTTGCTTTGCAGGCTTTTCAACAAAATAGTTGAGTCTGCAGCTTCTGCTACTTCTAACTCAGCAAGCTGGTCCTTCAATTCAGCAAGCATTGCATCTATCATTGATTCTCTAGCTGCTCCTTCTAACCCAACCAGATTTTCAAGTACTTGATCCGTAAGGCTTTGACGTCTCAGCGGAAGTTGTTGTGTATTTTCTAACATGTTTAGTCTCCTTAAATTTTGCTACCCAAGGAGCTATTGCAATCAAAATGGATGCACATAACCCTTGGATTATTGTTTGTTTTTGATTGCTAAATTAAGGATGCTGGCTTTGTGAAAGCCCCATTTAACTTAACAACCGTAGTTTTAAATTGTGAGTTAAATAGAAGAATCTCTTGGTTTGAAAACTATGAAATAAAACTAATTAACTGTAGTCGAAGTGGGGGGGATTATTGATAGCTGCACATTTGATGCCAGCTTCTAAACGAATGATGTCGTCTAAAATTGCGGAACGCATGAGAAGAGAAAGTAGAGGTAGAATTTAGGCATGATGTAGGGCTACTGCAACACTGCGGGTCTGCAATGGCAGCACTTAATAGTATTGTTGTCTTTATAGACATTTTATTCTCATAAAAAGGTTCATAAAAGAATTTTATAATGTTTATGTCTGCTAGTCAATGAAAATCACACTGTTGTAAGAATTCAAAGCGCATGTTGCTTATAATAAAATCTAATAGATGCATTTATCATAAAAATAATAATGTTGTTAACCAGTTATTAATTAGTTTCTGCAAAACTGCAAGTAAGAATTGATTTCTAGAGGGATCTTATGATTGAGAAAGTATCACAAGGGGCAGTTTTAGAGAATTTGAAAAGATTAATCGATATTTGTGACACTGAAATAGATATACAAATCAAATTAGAAAAAGACGCTTTAGAGGCTTTAGAAAAAGACGCCTCTGACGATAAATTACGAGAAATTGCTGAACTTTGTGACGACCGCCGAGTTCTTGTAGAAAAGCTAAAAAAATCACTAGAGAACCTCACTGCAGAGATCAGTTCGCAAGAAATTGACATGGAAACTGTGCAGGGCAAAGTGCTGTTAAACGACATGCTTATGAAAGAAATGAGAAAAATAAACGAAATAATGCTAAAGCAGAGTAGGGATTATGGAATAGAAACAGCCCCACAAGCTAAAGAAAATGTTGGTTTCAACAACTTCAGAATGCTAATGGAAGTTCAGTTAAGAATTTTTAGTGCCAAATATCAAATCGCAGATTTTTCTCCAGGCTATGATGTTATAAAAAAAGAGGAAATAAAATTCCTGATCTTCAGTGGTGGCGGCGCAAAAGGCGGAGCTTATGCCGGTGCAGACAGGGTTTTGCATGACAACAATTTGCTAGAACATGTTGAGGCAGTAGCCGGCTCATCAGCCGGTGCAATGAACGCGTCGTTTATCGCAATGGGCTTAGACATTGAAACAATAGAAGATTTAAGTGAGAACCTAAAGGTAGAAGACATTAAAACAGGGTTGCAAGCATATCTTGAAAAAGGCTTTTGTGACGGTTTGCGAAAGTATATTTCAGACTGTCGTGAATCTGGCGCATTTGCCCAAGACAAATTACCACCAGAACTTTGGGTTAAGATAGCAGAGATTGAAAGGAAAATAACCGTGAACGAGCCATTAACTTTAGGTGATCTTGCAACATTACGTCAATTTGATCCAAAGAGATTTAAACACCTCCATATTACAGCCACAAACATGCAAACCGGCAAAACAGATTTCTTCACATCGGAAAATCCTAAACACTATGATATCCCAATTTCTCTTGCATGTCTGGCATCTGCTGCATTACCTAGGCTTAGAGAAGCAGTAATAATTAACGGAGTCACTTATAATGATGGGGGAGTTTTTGATAACGTTCCGTTTGAAGCCTTTAAAGATCGCCCTGGTAGAAAGCTTGCGTTCGTATTCGCCAGCCCAAGCAATATGCAAGCTCTAACTACTAACCTTGAATATTCAAACAAACCAGGACTTGCAGAAAGAGCGCTGACCAGCAGCGCTTCTATGGGTCTCCCTAGATCCGGTGAAAGACACCAAGCAGGTATGGAAATCAATTACTATAATCTCAAAAAATATGCATTTGGTGTTATAGCTTTGGAAACGGGCGAAATCGGAACTATCTCTTTTAAAAATAGCATAAAGCTAAGGGAGTATCTGACACTTAAAGGGGAGATACCAACACAAGAGTATGTGAATAATTATATCAGCGATATAGAACAAGTCGACCATACTTTAAAATTTAGAAGTTTAATATTAAGGGCCTATGAGCTGTCAGGGGATTTAAATGGAGCAGACTATAGCTTCTGCCAAAAGGAAAAGTGGGTACGGGCGTACTCCAAGCATCATGAGGGCTCTGAGGCAACTGTGGTAGCTGAAATTATGCTAGAATGTTTTGCTAAGCAAAAAAAACTGCCAGATTACTTAACAGACGCTCTCAATGAACCCGAATGCTCACCTGCTGTAAAAAAAGTATTTATGCAGTGGCTTGAAATACCAACTGCGGGTCTTCCTATTCCTGAGCGCATTAGAAGAATTAAGCAGGATGGTTTATCTGCAGAACAAATAGCAGACCAAGTTGAATCAGCTAAAATTGCTGACTTTCGATTTAGATCAGAGGATTTTGAGTCTGTAGTTGCTCCTGGTCGCGAGAGTCAAACTTTTGTTTCTAGAATGTCTAGAACAGCAACTCGAAGCCCTAGCCCTAAAGATAAAGCTCGAGAAAGTCAAAGCCCAAGCTCACATACAGATCAAAGCCCTAGCCCTAAAGAAAAAGACAAAGAAAACATAAATCCGAATATAAGACGTGATAGTGGAATCGCAATCTCGCCAACGAGTTTCAAGCCCCGCAAAGTAAAAGATAGGCTCCCAAAAACCACTCCTTACCCTACATCTAGTGGAGATTTGGAACGATAGTTGCAAATGCAACCTACATAAGTAGGTTGCGTTTGAGTTGGCTATATTCTGATTCCAGCTTCAGGGCAACGTTCCCGTAACGCCATGACTTTTGCAACTTCACTTTGAGTGCAGCTTACATATACGTGGCACGGAACTAAGATTGCACCATCTAAAGATCGGTTTTCACCGACAGCATAAGCTCGGCTCAAGCAGCTATCAAGGCTAGTGCTGCTTTGTGCATCCATCACAAGCTCAGGGCTTGCATAAGCAACTCCTGTTCCATGCAACTTATTATCAAGTGATATCAGGCACTGCTGTACCATTCTCCGTAGGCCATAGCTTTTAAGCTCAGTAAGATATGAGTCAAAGGAATTGGCATTAGCTACGGCTGCTAATTTTGTATGTATAGCACGCTCTCTAACTTCTGGTGTATCCACTGAGTATAACTCGCAAACTACTGTTGGCTCATTGGATACAGCTTCTACAGTATTGCCCATACTATCCACAACTTCTGCTCCCTGAAACCTGAAGCTTACCTTGCCATTTGCCAAGGTTGTAGTTGTAATGCGGGTTATCCTGTATACAAATGGAAGCTGCTTAAACTCAATGCATCTATACATCGCCAATATTCCCGGCGCCTGCATTTGTTGCGCTGACCTGTTTTTTGAGCCGGTTTCTGTTTGCCTGAAATATGGCATAAGATCATGTCTCAATTTCGTATCACCTAAAGTGTTAGCAACAGCTATCATATAGCCTGCAGAAAATACGCTAACAGCTTGGCCTACTAAGTCGCTTATCGTATAGAACTTATTAGGTTGCATACCATTATTAAGTTTGAAATTAGCTTTAAGTGATGAAAGCCTGCATTTCCCATAGCTTACATTGCCATTGTCTACATCCTTAAGCAAAATATCAAAGACATCGCGTTCCTCCCGCTTGTACTGGGCGGTGATATGGCACAATGTAACAATCAATTTCTCGTATGAATCAAGCTCAGCGTATGGTTTACCTTGCTGAAAGAAAGACATAAGAAAGATTCTTGATTGGCAATTATTATCGCCGTGATTCACATCAAACGCCTTATACCTGCCGTTATCGAAATCCTCAGCGACTTTAGCTTGTACTTCTGTCGAATTAAGAAAGCTATTGATCGCAGCGATTTGTGCGTCTAAAAAACTGCTCGGCTTCCACAGTGCAGTTATCGGAAAGCTCACGATACTCTTGGCTTGTACACACTTCGTCTAATGACTTCCCTTTTTTGATAAGAGAGCCTAAGCTTTCATATTTTTTACCAAGCTTGCTAGCTGCAACTGCTAGGTCACCTTTTTTAGCAGTGCCTTTAACTTGAGAGATTACATCATAAGCGCTGGCGATTTTATCATTCAAATCCTGAGCGAATATATCTTTGTAAGTTTGTACTATTTCACCTCTATTAGGTTTTAATAAGTACGCTATATTATCTAACATTTTATTCTCCATAATATTAATAAAAGCTGATAGGCTTTTACCTCCGAAAGTCGGATGGAAATAGCCCTTAGGCTTTTTTGTTCAAATTGTGAGTTAATTAGATAAATTCCTTGGTATGAATCCTGTGAAATAAAACTAATTAACTGTAGTCAAAGTAGGGGGGATTATTTGCAGAGCTGTGGGGTTACCACGAGTTGCGATACGAGCGAGACCACTCGAATTTGAATGATGAGAATGAGTGCATTAATAGAGAATTTAGGCGTAGAATTTAAGCATGGAGTTGTGCTACTACAACACCGCTGATCTGCAGTGGCAGCACTTGATCGTATTGTTGTTTTTATAGACATTATTTTCTCTAAATAAAGTTAACGATAATCATTATAATATGATTTGCGAGGTAAATCAATATATTTTCTACGTTTTAGTTCGTTTTATCCATGGCAACCCCGCGTTAAAACTATCTTTGAAAATTAGAACATTTTCCAATTACGCTCTACTAGCTCGGTAGTGAGCCAGTTTTCGTCATTGCTGCGAACCCCCTCTTGCGGGGTGAAGCAAACCAGTGCTGAGATTGATGCAAGATTTATGTTATTATGCAAGTCTCAAGACTGGATCACCACGTCGCTTGCGCTCCTCGTGATGACGCAATGCAGCATATATTTTTCACTATTTTAATGCGGCTGCCCTGCTGTTTAATCGGCTTGACCTATTTATAAAAAGCAAACAACCCCCACAAGTTACTTGTAGAGGTTGTCTTTTTAACAATAGGTAATAGTAGTTTGGGAGATTAAAAATCCATGCCGCCCATGCCGCCCATTCCACCCATACCGCCGCCGCCGCCGTTAGCAGCTTCTTTTTTATCTTCTGGGGAGTCGATAATCGCCGCCTCTGTAGTGATAAGAAGTGAAGCAACTGATGCTGCGCTTTGTAGTGCAGTACGCACTACTTTGGTTGGATCAACGATACCGGCTTTAAATGCTTCTACGTATTCGCTTTTTTGTGCATCAAAAATCATGTTGTCATTATTGCCTTCAAGAAGTTTTGACACTACAAGTGAGCCATCGCCACCAGCATTTTCAACAATCTTACGTACCGGTGCTGAAAGCGCCTTGCGCACGATATTGATACCAGCTTGTTCGTCTTCGTTTTTGCCTTTAAGCTTATCAAGAGCTTTTGCGGCATAAAGAAGAGTACATCCGCCACCGATTACAATGCCTTCAGCCAGTGCAGCTTTGGTAGAGTGATAAGCGTCTTCAACGCGGTCTTTCTTTTCCTTAACTTCAACTTCGGTAATGCCGCCAACTTTAAGGATAGCAACGCCACCTGAAAGTTTCGCCAGTCTTTCCTCAAGCTTTTCCTTATCATAATCAGAAGTAGTGTCAGCGATTTCTGCTTTGAGTTGTTTGCAACGGGAAGCGATATCTTTTTTATCACCAGCTCCGTCAACAATAGTTGTGTCATCTTTGGTGATTATCACTTTCTTTGCGCGGCCGAGCGTGTCAAGTTTCACATTCTCAAGCTTATGGCCAAGGTCTTCGCTCACCACTTGACCTGCAGTAATTACTGCAAGATCCTCAAGCATGGATTTGCGTCTATCGCCAAATCCTGGGGCTTTAACTGCAGCAACCTTTAGACCGCCGCGGAGTTTGTTCACAACCAGAGTTGCCAACGCTTCGCCTTCAACATCTTCTGCGACGATAAGAAGCGGTTTGCCAGCCTGCATCACGCCTTCTAAAATCGGAAGCATTTGTTGCAGGTTGCTCACTTTCTTTTCAACAAGGAGGATATATGGATTTTCGTACTCACAAATCATTTTTTCTGAGTTGGTGATGAAATAAGGGGAAATATAGCCACGGTCGAAGTGCATGCCTTCCACAACTTCAGCTTCAAAGCCTTCAGATTTGTTGGCTTCTTCTACGGTGACTACGCCATCGCGTCCCACTTTTTCAAATGCTTCAGCAAGCTTGGTTCCGATTTCTTCATCGCCATTTGCAGAGATAGTAGCAACTTGCGCTATCTCAGCAGAGGTTTTAACTGCTCTTGATTTCTTTTTGATTTCTTCTACAACAGCCTTAGTTGCATGTTCAATACCGCGACGGATATCCATAGGGTTCATACCTGCAGTTACAGCCTTAACGCCCGCAACTACCATCTCTCTGACGAGAACTGATGTTGTGGTTGTGCCATCTCCGGCATTGTCATTAGCTTTGTTAGCAGCTTGCTTTAGGAGCTCAGAACCAATGTTCTCATATCTGTCTGAGAACTCTATATCTTTAGCAACAGTTACACCATCTTTGGTAACTTTTGGTCCACCATAACTTTTATCAAGTACTACGTTACGACCTTTAGGGCCTAATGTAGCGCCAATTGTATCCGCAGCACGAATCATACCCTTAAGCATTTTAGTTCTTGCGTCACTTCCACTTAAAATTTGCTTTGCAGCCATGTTTATTACCTTATATTAAAATTAATTTCTTATGCAGCGTCGACAATTGCAAGAATATCAGATTCTTTCATAATCAAATATTCTTTATTGCCCAGCTTAACCTCAGTTCCACCCCATTTCGCAAAAAGGACGCGATCTCCTTTCTTAACTTCTAAAGGTTGAATTTTGCCGTTTTCATCTCTTGCACCCGAACCGGTTGCAACAATTCTTCCTTCCATTGGTTTTTCCTTTGCAGTATCAGGTATGATGATGCCTGATGAAGTTTTCTCTTCTTGTTCGATCCTTTCTACAAGGACTCTTTCTCCTAAAGGCCTAATATTCATTTCTTGTCCTCATTATTTAGTTGTAATTAAGCTACAGTTTGATATATAGGGTTCTATAAGGTTATTTCAAGGGCTTAGTGCAGATTTTTTTATGAGAAGTGTAATTTCCGTTGTACAATCTAGATATAGGGATAAGGAAGATAAGAAGATGATAACAGGTTCTACTCATAGCTGCACATCTCATCCGGTCGGTTCATTGAATTTGACTTACGAGGATTGGGAACAGTATTGCTCTCCATTTGAGGATATTTCTCCAGAACAACTGGTGAATGAATACTTCAATTCTAAGAAGTAGTCTCAATTCGTTATAATCGTTCGTACCAATGTTCATAAATCAGTTGTCATTATCCATTTTCCTCTTTATTTCCTTTATCTGCTTTATAGTTAAGCCCGTAGATTTCGCAATTATCTTAATATCAACACCTTGAAATAACAGATTTCTAGTTATTTCTATATCTCTTTCCTCTCGCGCTTCCTTTCTCCCTTCTTCTCTAGCATCCTTTTTAGCTTTCCTAATAGTGCTTGCTTCAATGCGTATCCAGTTTAAGTGAGCCTCATAGGCGTCTCTTTCTTCAGGGCTCAAATTCATCACTTCAATTATCTCTAAAGCTTTCTTCACTTGTGGATCCTTTAGCTCTTTAGGCAGTTTTTGTTTATTTAATAAATTATGCCTGGTTAAAAATGCTACCCACCTATCAAGCGAAGTTTTTACTTTTGACAGCAGGAGATTAAGCTCATCTGCCTCATCAAGCCTTTCTCCTTTGATCTGATCTTCGAACTTACTGAGCTCAATGGTGTGCAGTTCCATATCTTTAAAATAATGTACATTACTTTCTTTTGCGAATGGGCGGAATGCGTTGTGATATTCCTTGGCTTCCGGGATGCTGATAAAGTTTAATATATGTATTCCTATTGTTTTATTTAGATCGCAATACTCCTTTCCCTTTCCTAATTGTTGAGTGTACGCCTTGCCCCAATAGTAAAGCGCTCTTTTATCATAATCACCTTCATCGCTGATTTGGATTTCTATGCAGTAGTGCTTGCCGGTAGGGCCTTTGGCTTTTATATCCAGTACCGATAATTTATCATTCTTAAAATCTCGGAAATTATAAGGGTTCAGGATATCCACCGTTGCTACCTGATCTTCTTTGGAAACTACTGAGTTGATTAAGGAAATTAGTAGATCTTTATTTTCATCTACTCCAAAAAGTTTCTTAAACGCGATGTCGACTCTAGGCATAATTTCTTCTGACATGGCAAAACCTAAGTTACGTTTCTTGACTTGCATTCTACTACAAATTTCGGCTCATATCACTATATTTGCATCTTTGGAGTAGAATTTTTTAACACAGGGTCAGGGTATGTGTCGAACTAATAACTATAAAAATTGGAGAAAATCTGTTATGATTGCTGAGATTGTTAGTAAATATATAATACATGGAAGGACTGGTCACGCATAGATTTGTTGTTGAAGAGGAGTTTGCCAAAGTGCGGGCAGACAAATTCCTTGCCCTAAAGCTGCCAGATATTTCCCGCAGCAAAATAAAATTCCTCATCGACAACAACTGTGCGCTTCTTAATAACCAGCCCTTCGCCAATTGCTCCTATAAGGTTTTGGCCAATGATGAGTTCACCCTTAAGATAGAGGAAAAGCGTGGCATCAGTATTCCTGCGCGTGCTATCAGTTTTGATATAGTTTATGAAGATGAATACCTTCTGGTGATCAATAAGCCAGCAGGGCTTACGGTGCACCCGGGTGCCGGCAATCATGATAACACATTGGTCAATGCCCTGCTTGAGTATTGCGGGGATACACTTTCATCCATCTCCGGCGAAGCTCGACCCGGCATAGTCCACCGTCTGGATAAAGACACGTCAGGTCTCATGATGGTAGCTAAAAATGATATCATCCATACCAAGCTGGCTGAACAGCTTGCAGCACGGCAAATAAAGCGGGTATACCATGCACTGGTGTATGGTGTTCCTTGTCCAATCGCAGGTAAAATTATAGCTAATATTGGTAGAAGCAAGAAAAACCATAAACTGATGGCGGTAATGAGAACCGGTGGCAAGAATGCCATCACCCATTACCGTATATTAAATAATTTCAGCGATACGGTATGCTTGCTGGAGTGTACGCTGGAAACCGGCCGCACGCACCAGATTCGTGTCCATCTTCTTTCCAAACGCAATCCGATAATTGGTGATCGCACCTATGCCAAGGGTTATAATTTTAATTTGTCCGCATTGCCTCATGAGGCTCAGGAAGCGCTTAATGGATTAAAGAGGCAAGCCTTGCATGCCACATCAATAACTTTTGTGCATCCAGTAACTTGCGAGGAAATGAAATTCGAATGTAATTACCCAAATGATATAAACAACGTTTTAAAAACGCTGTTTATATAATGATTTTAAAAAAAATTAACAAATTTAGCCTTGATCCTGCATAATTTCATTTACAAGTTATGAAGCTTATTGTAATATATTAAGAATGAATAACATTACAAATGAGTTAAAAATGACTAAAAAAACCTTGCAACCTTCAATTCTTGTTGTTGAAGATGAGGAGTCGATTGCCTCCGTCATCAAGTATAATCTCAAGAGAGAAGGATTTATAGTCGATTCTGTAGATGATGGCAACGCTGCATTGGATTTTGCTAAAAAAAATAAACCTGATTTAATCATTCTTGACTGGATGCTTCCTTCTATCTCTGGTATTGAAGTATGTAAAACCCTTCGCAGCAGCGAAGAAACCATCAATATTCCTATCATCATGCTTACTGCAAAAAGCGAAGAGCTCGATAAAATCACAGGACTTGAAAGAGGCGCTGATGATTATATGACCAAGCCTTTCTCTCCTGTAGAACTTGTAGCGAGAATCAAGGCGGTGTTACGCAGAATTCGCCCGGCGTTCTCTGGCAAAACCCTTGAATTTGAAGATATTGTTATGGATTTGCAAAGACACTCTGTAAGCCGTGGTACTCAAGATATTAAGCTTTCTCCTATTGAATTCAAGATCCTTCAGGTTCTTATGGAGAACCCAGGTCGCGTGTTTTCAAGAGAAGCACTTATGGATAAAATCTGGGGTACTGATATTTACGTGGGTTCACGTACTATCGACGTGCATATTACCAGACTGCGTAAAATCCTTCTCGATGCTAGCCCTAATGAGTTTGATGTTATCAAAACCGTAAGGCTTGCAGGCTATACTCTTGCAGCACCAAAAAGGAAAGCTCAGTAATTACTTTAAAACTGGTCATGCCCAAATGTACATCGCAATCTCCGCATAATATGCGGAGATTGTCTATAATAATCGTCGCATGAGTAACCTTGTCCCAATGTAATTAACTTTTTATTAATTTTTAATTGATAACCTAATATTACTAGTAATATTAGGTTATTATTATGAAATCTTCTTCGTCACAATGGTTGCTCAATCATGTTTTTAGAGATGCAGCAGTATTAGTTTGGCAAAACAAGCAAAAGTGCGAAAATCCGAGAGATGCTTTGCAACCTATTAAGGATGCTGTTTTAGAAGAGATTAGCAATAAAGTGATTGATAAGCTAATGAAAGAACTGAAGATTTCTAACATTTCAGAAGATCAATTAGCCAAACTTAAACTAGAAGTAAATAATGCTCTTGGAATTATAGATGGAATAATAATAGATAAAATAGAAACCGAATACGATGCGCTAACCCAAGAACTTGTGCCTCAAACCCCTGAAGCTGAGAATGCACTTTATAAATCTATTATAGACAATTCTAAGCATATTCTGCCAACTAAGGAAGCACAACTGCGTTTGCTCATAGTCTCTAGTGGGATTTTCCAAATAGGAGCAGTTAGGGATAAGCTTGTCGAAAAGCTTAGTGGTAAGCCTGAGCGAACTGAGGCAGAACGAGCTATTGGTAAATTGCATAAAGATAGGCTGCCTGATACGCAGGTGAAATTCACTGACCGCAGTGAAAAAGGTGCAGGAGTTTCTGAGGGTTACAAAGCAAAGCGTGACGGCGAAACTTTTATGCTTAAAAGCACTAGAAAGAAACCGAGGTGGGCAGGACGCGCTGATGGTACACAAATCGATGAAAGAGATCTTTCTTTTGATTCTGTTAATTTCTTTAACGAATTCTTGATGTCGCCGCTTTATGAAAGAATGCTCTATAAGCGGACCCCTATTATTGCTGGAGTTGAGGCTTCTGATTTTAAGCAAATACTATTGCGCTCTAAGTCTCTAAATGAGTTCCAAACCGCCTCAGAATATACTGGTGGGAGAAGCCCGAATGCATTTGGAACAACAAGAAATCTGACAGATGTTGCCGGTGCAGGAAAGCTGATGGCTGCTCTACTGGCAGGAGGTGAGTTTGATATTCACGCTGGCAATTTTGGGGTTATGATCGAGTGGGATGAGAAAACTGGAAAAACAACTAAGGTATTTGCAAAGATTGATCACGGTTGGTCAGCTACCCAGCTTTTTACAAATGGTGATGCTATGTGGGAAAATTTCGATAATGCCTGCACCAATTATAACTATAAAGCTAATATAAACATAGATATTGCTGAATTCAGAGAATCGCTTGATCAGATTCTTATGATTACTCCGACTGAGTTAGAGGATTATATAAAATCACGTATGTATGAATTAAAAAAAATGGGCTTTGACCCAAAGGGACTGGGGTTTATGGAGTGGACAGATGACCTTGCTCACAATTATGAGGCTTCTAAACCTAAGATGATAAAGTACGATGATCTGTCTAAAGTAGAAGAATCATATATAAAAAGGTTCAAAGATCATTGGAAGGCTTTAAGCCAATTTAGAGATATGCTTATAGCAGTAGAGAAAATGACTACAGTCAAAGGCAAAGAGCCTTGTAGTGGTTGGGCTAAAGGGAAATGGATTAAAAAATTGAATGGAATGAACCCAGTAACATATGCGGCCATAAATGGGTATAAAATTGATGGTAAAGATCCAATTGCTTATGGTCATGAAAACGGATTAATAAGGGATAATTTACTGGTGTATGCGGCTAAAAATAGATTAAAAATTGATGGTAAAGATCCAATTGCTTATGGTCATGAAAATGGACTAATAAGGGAAAATTTACTGGTGTATGCGGCTAAAAATGGATTAAAAATTGATGATAAAGATCCAATTATATATGGTCACCAAAACGGACAAAAAATTGATGGTTTAGATCCGAGGGAGTGG
Organism: Alphaproteobacteria bacterium; assembly: GCA_013288625.1. GTDB lineage: Bacteria > Pseudomonadota > Alphaproteobacteria > Rickettsiales > Midichloriaceae > JABDBN01. Next base: position 17,488 of record JABDBN010000021.1, read on the forward strand.
GCTATTAATAATAGAGTCAAAATTAACGGAAAAGATCCAATCGTTTACACGGAACAAACGGGATTCAAATTTAAAGGTATGTATGCGTTAGAGTATGCTATTAATAATAAAGTAGCAATTAATGGAAAAGATGCGATTATTTATGCGCATGAAAATGGCCTGAAATTTAAGAGTAGAGAGCCTATTGAGTATGCAGTATTGAATGGCTTAAATATCAATGATAGGAATCCAGTTGATTATGCGATAGAAAAGAAAATCCTTATACAAGGTATGAATCCGGTTGTATATGCGATAAAAAAAGACCACGAAACTATAGAAGACTTTGCCCGTCACTATAAGCAAATGACAAGCAGAGCTAACCCATTTAAAGCCAGCCCTAAAGTTGCTTTCTTCAATGAACTCAAGGCTGATAAACCTGAGGATGAGCTGAGTACTCCATATTCAATTACAGGCCAGCAGTTCTTTGAAAAGCTGACTAAAGCTATTGATAATGAAGTAGCAAAAGGCAGAAGCGCTGATAAAAAGTATCTATCTGAACTAAAAAGCATTGCAAAGGACTTCAATATCTTAGGGCAATTTGCAGCCCCAGCTGTCGCGCATGAAAGATAAGAAATGAATCGATTTTGATAAACTCAGAGCAGAGTAAGGTAGCGAATACTTGCTAGCATAACTTTATTTAACTCATTGAATTGTATGAAAAATTAGCTATATTTAAAAATGTTAATCTTTTTTTTAAGAAAGCGCTTGACATTCTATTAATCTCGAAGTACATATATAAATTCAGACTGGAAAAGTCTGTTTAAATTTCTTTTTTTTGTCATAGCAACCCCCAAAACTGCGCTTTAACTACTTCAACACAATGAGTGCAGCACCCTCACAATTGCATTTCCTGCAAGGCCTTTTGATTTAGGTACGAAAAAAAGCATTCAGCTTTTTTTCGAGCGCCCCCTGTAGGGGGTCAGGGGGCGCTTGGAATTCTTTTAGGCCTTGCATAACTCAACCCAATAGGAGAAAAATCATGTTTGCAAAACTTCAAAAGCTCCTGACGAAAAGTCGGGTGCCTGATAATACATATCTCATGCCGCTTTTCGGGGCGTCGTGGATGAGCCGGGACTACAGCCGGTTTGCAGATGAGGCCTACATTAAGAATGTGATCGCGCACCGCTCGATTGCCCTTATTGCTCAGGCAGCTGCCAGCATTCCTTTGCAGCTCTACCAAAACGTTAAAGGAAAAAAAGTGCCAGTTAAATCGCATCCGCTGTTGGTTCTGCTTGCTCGTCCCAACCCGACACAAAGCGGTAGGGAATTTTTTGAGATGCTCTACTCGTATCGGCAAATTGCCGGTAATGCTTTCGTCCTTGCTATTGGCGCGGGCAGTAAGCCACCGCAGGAACTTTATGCTTTGCGTCCTGATCGCATCACCATAATCCCGGGGAAGAATTTTATTCCATCATGTTATCGCTATCAGGTGGAGAATAAGATCACGGATTTTCATGTTGATCCGGTGACCGGGTATTCAAACATTCTGCACATTAAGAGTTTCCATCCGCTTTCGGATTGGTATGGTCTTTCGTCGATTGAAGCGGCAGCCTATAGTATTGATCAGCATAATCAGGCTGGACAGTGGAATCAGGCTTTGCTGCAAAACGGCGCGCGCCCTTCGGGAGCGATTATCGTTAAGAATGATCAGAATCAGCCAGGGCATATTAATGATCAGCAGTTTGCCAGGCTGAAATCCATGGTTGATGAAGTGTTTTGCGGTGCGCGCAATGCTGGTCGCCCGATTCTATTGGAGGGTGGTCTGGAATGGCGGGAGATGAGTTTATCTCCCAAAGATATGGATTTTATTGAATCCAAGCACAGCTCGGCGCGCGATATTGCCTTGGCTCTAGGTGTGCCACCGCAGCTCCTGGGCATTCCCGGGGATAACACCTATGCCAATTTGCAGGAAGCGCGTCTGGCTTTATGGGAGCAGACAGTGATTCCCATTGCCGAGAATGTTGTGGATAATCTCAACAGCTGGCTGGGTAGTTTCTATGGTTATGATTATGAGCTTGCCTGCGACACTGATGAAATCAATGCGCTGGCCGAGCGGCGTCAAACTGTGTGGAGTCGTCTGGCTGCTTGCCCATTCATGACCATAAACGAAAAGCGCCAGGCTATAGGACTGGGCGCTATAGAAGGCGGTGATACTATCTAAAGGTCGCAAATAATTTTCCATTGCTCTTTAGTAACCGGCATCACCGAAAGCCGGCTTTGCCTGAGCATGGGTAGGCCGCTCAACTCCGGCATGGATTTGATGACAGTCAAAGCGACTGGAGACTTGAGTTTCTTTATGAATTCCACATCAACCAGAACAAAACGGGGATCAGCCGGATCAGGGTAGTGAGGCTTAATCACTTTGACTATGCCAACGATTGAGGGGTTTTTGCCTGAGGCATAAAAGAACGCCTGATCGCCTACCTGCATAAGTTTCATGTTATTTCGTGCCTGATAGTTTCTGACTCCATCCCAGGCAACGGTACGGTCACGTTCCATGTCGGCAATGCTGTAATCGTTGGGTTCGGTTTTGAGTAACCAGTAATGCATAAGAATACCCCTAATTTTTTAATGACTTTATATTTGGAGGAGTAAAATGAAAACAAAAATATATACAAATTGCATTGAGGCAAAGTCGGCTATCGCTGATGGCGAGTTTACGGGTTATGCGAGCATCTATAATATAATCGATGCCTCTGGCGATGTGGTTTTGCCAGGAGCCTTTCGCGACACGCTGGCCCAAAAAAGGCAGATACAGCTTTTATGGCAACATGATCACCGGGAGCCCATCGGCTATTTCTCAGAGATCTTTGAAACCGTGCAGGGGCTTTTTGTCCGCGGGAAGCTGCTCACCGAGCTCTTACGCGCCCGTGAGGCCTATGCTCTGATCAAAAGCGGAGTGATCGATGGGCTGAGTATTGGGTATGAGATCGATGATGCATTCTTTGCCAGCGGTATTCGCTATATCAAAAGCATAACTCTGTGGGAAATCAGCCTGGTCACTTTTCCGGCCAATCAGGAAGCCCGTATCGGTGAAGTTAAATCCGAGATCGCGCAACTTCTGGCCGCCCGCGCCGCCATGGAACGCAGTATTAGTATTTTACAAAATGTGTAGGGGGATGGCTCTATTAGTTTTCAATATTTTTTTTACTCATCGTTAATCAGTTATTAATAATTAACTACTACAATAAAAGGAAGTGTAAAGATTATGGGGATGTTGGTATGAAATCGGGAAAAAGTTTACAAGACCAATTAATAGCAAATAGAGAGCATATTGCTAGAGACCTTAAAATAAACTCTGCAACATTTAAAAGTACAATTGAAACATTCTTTAGTAAAAAGCAGGATGCTACCTTACAGCAAGTTGCAAAAGATCTAAAAACCCAATTTGGCGCAAAAATAGGAAAAACTGAGGCCGAAGTGAGAAATATTCTTAGTGCTCACATTGCATCTCCAAGCCGTGAAGCCGAAGCTCATACAATTGCTAAAAAACAGGCGCAGGTACAAGTACGCCAAGGGTCTGTGTCTGAACCAAAATCAACTAAAGCAATTGCACCTAAGCCGGCAGTAGAAAGGGGAGATTCTGTGGTTGCAGCCATGATTACAGCAAGCTTACCTTCTGCAGCATCCACAACAACTTCTAATATTAATGCACCTCGTCCAAGCATAGAAATTCCTCTTGGTTCAAGGGGGTGGTATATGCCACATTTTTTCAGTGCATTAACCGAAAAAGGTTATAAAATAGGTACGCAGCATTTAGCTATATTTGATCAGTATATTGCAAATATAAAAAGCAGTAATTATCCAAATGAATTGGATGCTTTTGCTCAAGCTGTAACTACAAAGTTAGATATAGAAAATACAGGAGAAATACGTGAAATAATAAATCAAGGTTATAAAAATGGATGGCGCGTTCTTAACCCTCAAAAAAAATATGAAGAGCCGCCTGAAAAGCCTATATTCGCTGATGACCCCAAAGCACCACAATTCACCGAAGATCAGTTTGCTGGCTTATTTGACCAGTTCTTGGAAAGAATGGAAGTATCGGCTGCATCTGAACCATCTGTTGTATCCTCACCTGAAAAACTCACGCCTGCAGTCCCTAGAATACAGAAGGGATCGCTGGGATGGTACGCTAAGTATTGGTACGTTGAATTAGAACGCGAATATAGAATGGACGAAAACACTACCAGCTTGCTTCTAAATTATTTCACAAAACTCTCAGCTTTAGAAAAAGCAGGCCAAGTATCATGGGAGCAAAAAGAAAATGCTTTTGCCGAAGCTGTACTTGAGCTTAACCCTTCTTTGAATAGAAGTAAAGTGCTTGCAGCAATAAAAATAGGTACTGAAAAGGCGATCCAAGCTATGCTTGGATCAGAAGAAGATATTGTCGATCTTCCTCAAAGTCCTAAATTCTCAGATGCACAGCTTGATAGAATTTTTGATGACCTTTTTAATAAAAGAGATGTAGAAAAAACACAAGCAGATCCTGATTTTGGCGATCAGGATGAATTTATGAGACTTGGGGAAGGAGGAATTAGTAAAGCAGTTGTGGAACAAACAGGGGGAGATCAGCTAGGGCCATTAGCAAGGCAACCGGAACCTGTTTCAACAACTACTCATGCCTTAGGGGCTGAGCCTCCAATAGATACTCAAAGCATTACAAGGAGGGATAGTATTACTATGGCTAAAAGTATTGGCATCCCTTCGTTAACTGCTGAAAAGCTTGAAGATTCGTTTAAACGAGTAGGCGGAGGTGAAGCAACTGATCTAGATCATCTAGCAAAGGAAGTTGCAAGAGATTTAAAAGGGGAACATATAAATGTAGATCCTAATAAAATTAAAATTGCTTTAACAAACAGTAGCCTAGTAAAACGGTCGCGCAGAGCTTCTACAACTGATGCTGATAAAAAACCCACATCATCTGGCAAGCAGGGAAGAAGAGCAACAAACCTTGGCATAAAAAGCTCGAAGAAAGCTGAAGAATTAGTAACTGAAAAACCGGAAGCTCAACAGGCTGCAGCTGTGGTGGAACCAGTAAAAAAAGGCCGTACTAAAGAAGAGGTTCTTGATGAAGTTGCTCAAAAAGCTACAGACTGGCATTTGCAAGAAAAAGATGTGCGATCTGTATATGTTAGCGAAATTGATAGCCACGTGCAAAATGGGATAGTAAACGAAGATAAATTTTACCATGCAATAAATCCGTCATTACTTCACCTTCAACGGGGTATTCCTTTTGCTGAAAAAAATAATATCAACCCCGAAAAAGTAAAAGAAATAGTTGTAAGAATATACAATGCAAATCCTCAAGAAGATTTGAGTAAGATCGCTAATAATATTGATAATGAATTTATTAAGTTAGAATTCCTAGTTCAGCAAGCTGATAAATATGCGAAAACGCATAAACTAAATGCACAAGATGTGCGTGATATATATGTAAATGCATTCCTAGAAGTTTCAGCAAAAGGTGTAAGTCCGGAAAAATTTACAACTGAGCTTCATAAAATAACCACTCCGCTATTAGCGCATCTTAGAATAGGTATTCCTTTTGCAAAAGATAGACAAATAGATTCAGCTCAAGCCAAAGGAGTAATTATAGAAACTTTTAAAAGGCAAGTTGAGAGAAATGATTTAGAGCGTTTGGATAATCAGTTTAAAGAAGCATTGCTAGAAATAGAACTACCCCTTGAATTTCATCTTAGCAAAGGTGCCGAAAGATTAGCTACATTATGGAGAATGGAAAAATCAGAGGTAGATTCTGCCTGTACTGAAGCAGCTGAGCAATTGCGTTTAAAGTATGCTGATAAACTGGTAAGCATACGTGACTTCGAAGAAACGGTGGAGCCGCTATTATTTAACATTAGACTTGGAGTTCCTTTTGCTCAGGAAAATGGGTTAGACCCAGTAAAAGTGAAAGCAAGCATTAAAGAGATATATGATATCCATACATTTGCAAATTTTGCCAATAGGAATTTGCGTGAAATTGAAAAAGCAATTAATGATGAACTGCAACACATGAAGAATCTTGCAAACATTCATAAATTAGTTCCTTCCCTTGCAACCGCGCTTGAGCTTCCAGAAGATACAGTAAGAATAGTAATGGAACAAGCTTATAGAGACGCTGAAGTAATTGGGGATATTGATAGTGGTGATGTTGTCAGAATATTGGCAAATACTGTGCCAGGCTTTAAGAAAGTAGCAGAAGGTAAAGATGTAAGTGCTGTTATTGTAGATACATTTAAAGGAAATCAAAAAGGTTACGAGAAAATATTAGGGATTGATTTAGGGGCTGGAAAGGATTTTGATGCAACATTCGAACAAGAGCTTGAAATGCTTAAAGGCGTTACAAGAGACATACAGGCAGTTATGGAGTTAATAACAGCTTTTATCAAGCTGCGAGAATATAAGCCATATATTAAACTGGAAGATGAGTATTATGCTGAAATAGCTGCAGCTATGGGTGCAGGTTTTGATGCAGAGAAAGTAGGAAAAATAGTGGACAATTTTGATGAGCTCTATCGCTTTAAAGAGCTAATAGATTCTGCTATGAAAGAGCTTGGAATAAAAGAAAATCAAATTAATGAAGAAGGTAATCTTAATAGAATATTAAAACAATGTAGGATGATTGCTGCTCTGCAAGAGCTTAAGATAGATAAAAGCGATGCTAATAAAGGGGAGAATCCTGCTAAAATAGTAGAAGTGATGGCGAAATATGATGAATATTATCCAGATACATTAATACCTTACATCGCTGCAATAGTAGATAGATCAAAAGAAATAGATGCCATATTAGCGTCTGTTATTACTGTTGAAAAAGTAGATAAACTTGAAAAAAACATAGATGACCTTTATGAGGTAGCAGAAAGCTTGGATGATCAACTAGATCATGTTGGACGACAAAGATCAGAAAGAGAAGAAGAATTATTGGCGGTCAGATTAGGAGTTCAGGGTCTGGCTCAACAACTAGGCACAGGGTTAGGAAATCCCCCAGTAAGGTTTACAGGAATAAATCAAAGCAGGGATGAGTTGGCTAAGGCTTTAGCTCTAGATCTTGGACTTAAGTTCGATGTTGTGCAAGCCGCAATCATACAAGTCGATGAGCTAAGGCTTCTTGAAGTGGATAGGCAAATTTCTCTTTTAGAAGAGATAAATAAAACTCGCGCTGAGATAAATAAAACTCGCCCTGAGCAGCCAAGAGAAGCTATTGCTGCTAGCTCTCGAGAGGAGAGTCAAGTCCAATATAGAGAAGCATTAAAAGATGCATTGTATAATACAATTGTTGAAAATGATGTAAATGCCGTGGTTTCTGCAATCTTGCCAATAAATGCGAAAAAGCTCCCAGCTGATCAACATAAGGAAGCGCTAATAGCTGCACTGGGGAATAAAGTTAAAGGTAAAAGTTTAGATGAAGCAGTTGAGGCAATCATAGCAGCAGAAGCGCGGGGGCTTGAAGGTAGAGAATATCGAGAAGCAATAGGGAATGCAATGGGATTTCAAACTAAAGCAAATGTAGCTACTATTTTAGCAGGTGTTAATGATGTGTTAGCAACACATGCTACGCAGCTGCAGGAAATGCAAAACCCTGAAACCTCTATAAAAATAATATCTCAAGACATGGGTACGATAAGTGCTCAAATTGCAGCGCTGCAAGCAAGGCTATCAGCAGCAGAGGCTGCGAAGGCAAAAAGTGAAGAGGAAGCTGAAGTTGGAAGTAAAGACAAATTGCCTAAAGGTATGCATCTTCAGGTTGGTGGGGAATCTACTGTTGCTCGAGCTCAGGAGGCTACTGAAGATGTGGGTGCTATGAGAGAAGAGATTGAAAAGCTGAAAGCTCAGCTAGCAGAAGCTCAAGCACAACAAGTCCAAGTTACAGAGCCGCGAGTAACTAGGGATGCACACTTAGAGGTATATGAGCCGGAAGAGAATTTGGAAGCTCAACTTCTTACTGCTCTAGAAGAGAATGAGTCACTTGCCGAGCAAATAAGAACAAGTAATGCAGAAAAAGATGCCTTAGAAGGGGATCTTAGTAAATTAGAGAGAGAAAAATCAGAAGCGGTCAGGAAAAATGCAAAATTAGAGGCAGAAGCAGCTGCTGCAGCACAGGCTGCAGCAGCGGCGAAGGAGGCTGCTAGCACGCGTAGTCGTAATGAGGAATTCCGAAGAGAAGAATTAGAACGAGCTAATGAAAAATTTGTTTTACTAGTGAGAAAATTAGAACAAGAAAATGAAAATCTCGTCAATGCAAATAAAGTGCTGTTAGGAACAACAGAAGAGCAGGCAGAAAGTATAGAGCAATATCTAGAAGATAAAGCCTTAAAAGCTTTGGATATGCAAGATTTGCAACTAAGACTAGACGCTGCAAAGCAGGAAGTTCAAAAGGCTAGAGATGAACTTGAAGCAGAAAAACTTAGGCTGGAGAAACAATATGATAAGGCAAAAGAAGAACTTCAAGCAAGGCTTGATGCATTACTAGCTGATCAAGCTAGACAAGAGAAAGAGAGAGGAGGAGAAGTTGGAGAAAAAAGTGCAGAGCTAGTACAATCAGATGCTGCAAAAGCGAGGGAAATAGCTGAATTGAAGCGCCAATTAAGTGACCTTCAAGTAGTCCACAAGCAGACACTGGAAAATCTGACTTCGCAACATGCAGCTGCAATTAAAGCAAGTGAGGAGGCGCAAGCAGCATTAAGGGCGCAGCTGGCTGCAGCGAAAAGCTCATATCATTTAGAAGTTGTGCAATTAGGTGAGGATAATGCAGTAAAAATAACCAGATTAAAACAAGAGCTTACAAGATTAACTGCAGTATTTGAACAAAGCGAGGCAGCACTTCAAGAAAAAGCAAGATTAGCAAAAGAGGCGCAAGCAGGGCTTCAAGGTGAAATGGAAAAGCTTCAAGCGCAAATAGCAGAGGCAACAAAAGCAGGAGCCGATTTGGGAGGATTAAAGGCTCAACTAGCTGAAAAGCAAAAAGCCTTAGAAACGGCGGGCAGCCAGATAGGGGAGGCTTCAGCAAGTTTA
>JABDBN010000022.1 GCA_013288625.1 Alphaproteobacteria bacterium
AAGTAGCGACATACTTGATGGTACTATTACTTCTGCTGACATTTCCAACACTGCAAACATCGCAGGTACTCAATTAGACCCTGCAGCAAATATAGTAGGTGCCCAGTTGTCGGCCGGTGCGCACGTTCCATACTCAAAGCTAGATCTAGCAAATAGCATTCAAAGCAGTGATATTCTTGATGGTACTATTACTTCTGCTGATATTTCCAATACTGCAAATATTGCAGGTACTCAACTGGCCCCTGGGGCAAATATAGTAGGAGCTCAGCTATCCGCAGGTGCACATGTTCCATACTCTAAGTTAGATTTGGCAAACAGCATTCAAAGCAGTGATATTGTTGATGGTACTATTACTTCTGCTGATATTTCCAGTTCTGCAAATATAGCTGGTAGTCAATTGGCAGCTAGTGCCGGCATTATGGGCACTCAGTTAGATCCAGCAGCCAATATAGTAGGCACGCAGCTATCCGCAGGTGCAGCTGTTGGTTATACTCAGCTAAATTTAGCAAATAGTGTTCAAAGTAGCGACATACTTGATGGTACTATTACTTCTGCTGATATTTCCAGTTCTGCAAATATAGCTGGTACTCAGTTAGATCCAGCAGCCAATATAGTCGGCACACAACTATCGGCTGGTGCAGCTGTTGGTTATACTCAGCTAAATTTAGCGAATAGCGTTCAAAGTAGCGACATACTTGATGGCACTATTACTTCTGCTGACATTTCCAGCACTGCAAACATAGCGGGTACTCAGTTAGATCCAGCAGCCAATATAGTCGGCACACAACTATCGGCTGGTGCAGCAGTTGGTTATACTCAGCTAAATTTAGCGAATAGTGTTCAAAGTAGCGACATACTTGATGGTACTATTACTTCTGCTGATATTTCCAGCACTGCAAACATTGCTGGTACTCAACTAGATCCAGCAGCCAATATAGTAGGCACGCAGCTATCCGCAGGTGCAGCTGTTGGTTATACTCAGCTAAATTTAGCAAATAGTGTTCAAAGTAGCGACATACTTGATGGTACTATTACTTCTGCTGACATTTCCAGTACTGCTGGAATTACAGGAACCCAGCTTGCTGCTGGTGCAAATATTGTAGGCACTCAGTTGTCAGCTGGCGCGAATATAGCAGGTACTCAACTAGCACCTGCGGCAAATATCGTAGGAGCTCAGCTATCGGCTGGTGCACACGTTCCATACTCTAAGTTAGATCTGGCAAACAGTGTTGTTAATACTGACATTGCTCCAGCTGCAGCCATTGATTACTCTAAGTTAAATTTAGCAGATAGCATTCTTGGCTCTGATATTAATACCGGAGCAGGGATTGCTTACTATCAGTTAAATTTAGCAGATAGCATCGTTGATAATGATATTAATACCGGTGCAGCTATTACTTACACCAAGTTAAATTTGGCAAACAGTATTCAAAGCAGCGATATACTTGATGGTACTATTACTACTGCTGATATTTCCAGTACTGCAAACATTATAGGCAGTCAACTTTCAGCGGGCGCAGCAATTGCAGGTACTCAATTAGATCCAGCAGCAAATATAGTAGGAGCCCAGTTGTCAGCTGGTGCAAATGTGCCATACTCTAAGCTAAACTTAGCAGATAGCGTTGTTAATGCTGACATTTCTACAGCTGCAGGCATTTCCTACTTCAAATTGAATTTGGCAAATAGTGTTCAAAGCAGCGATATTGCTGATGGCACTATTACTGCCAATGATATTTCCTATACTGCAAATATAGTAGGTGCCCAACTTGCTGCAGGTGCAAACATTATGGGCAGCCAACTATCTGCGGGCGCAGCTCTAGCCTATACTCAGCTGAATTTGGCAGGAAGCGTTGTTAATAGTGACATTGCCAGCGGCGCAGCTATTGACTACGCTAAGTTGAATTTGGCAAACAGTATCCAAAGCAGCGATATACTTGATGGTACTATTACTACTGCTGATATTTCCAGTACTGCAAACATTATTGGAAGTCAACTTTCTGCTGGCGCAGCAATCGCAGGCACTCAGTTAGCCCCAGCAGCAAATATAGTAGGCGCTCAGCTGTCAGCCGGTGCAAATGTCCCTTACTCTAAGCTAAATTTGGCAGGTAGTGTTGTTAATAGTGACGTTGCAAGCGGCGCAGCTATTGACTACGCTAAGTTGAATTTGGCAAACAGTATCCAAAGCAGCGATATACTTGATGGTACTATTACTACTGCTGATATTTCCAGTACTGCAAACATTATTGGAAGTCAACTTTCTGCTGGCGCAGCTATCGCAGGCACTCAGTTAGCCCCAGCAGCAAATATAGTAGGCGCTCAGCTGTCAGCCGGTGCAAATGTTCCTTACTCTAAGTTAAATTTGGCAAACAGTATCCAAAGCAGCGATATTGTTGATGGCACTATTACTACCACTGATATTTCCAGTACTGCAAACATTATAGGTAGTCAACTTTCTGCTGGTGCAGCCATTGCTGGCACTCAACTAGCAGCAGGTGCAAATATAGTGGGTACTCAATTGTCTGCTGGTGCAAATATTGCGGGTACTCAGTTAGCAAATAATGCCAATATTATAGGTGCTCAGTTGTCAGCTGGTGCAAATATTGCCTACTCTAAGTTGCATTTGGCAAGCAGTATCACAGGAAGTGATATCGCTACTCTAGCAAATATAGTAGGTACCCAATTGTCAGTTGGAGCAAAAATAGCAGGTTCACAGCTGTCAGCTGGTGCGGCTATTGCTGGCACCCAGTTGGCTGATGCTGCAATAACCACTACAAAACAAGGTTTCGGTACCTGGAAGGTTACTGGAGGCAGCGATTCATGGAGTGGAAAGACAGACACTCTTAGCGCCTTTATAACAGGATGTAATAATCCTGGCACATTAGGTGACTCTACACATTATTTCTCAGTATCAGCAAATCCACCAACAAATGGACAGCATGTTGATTTTGTTGATTTCCTGGCAATTTCAGGACAATGTGAACTGCATTGTACTTCTCAAGCTGGCTTGTCTAATTGCTTAAATTGGTTCTTTACCTACGCTTAAGCCTATGTTACATAATAGGAAATTTTAACAATTTCCTATTATGAACAGCAGGCTGTTACAGGCCATTAAAAATGGCGAGCTTACTCTTGTAGCCGAACTTATAAGTGATGGAATAAACATAAACCAAAGTGATAATGGGATAAGTCCATTGTTCTTAGCTGCACAGCTGGGACGTGATAATATTGTAAGGTTGCTTTTAGAAAATGGTGCTGACTTAGGTAATACTAAAAGTAATGTGCTTGATATACTTCAGCAAGCAGGGCCAGGGCGCATAAGAACTATTGGCTGCTATGATGGGAATACTGAAAAGAACTTTGCTGAAGAGGGGTTGCAGTATGCTCATGAAACTAGAAAGTTAGAAGCTGATCGTGCATATAAAATTAAACATATAGATAGCTATATCGAGCAGGGTAAAGTTAAAATACCGACCACCTCATATCACATATATTTTACGCGTACAGAAAATCCCAGAGCAATTGACGAAACGTCGTTAAACAAAACCGTCAGCACTTTTACAAGGTTAAATGAAGTTTCCCCAGATTGGAAACATTGCATATTAACCAACAACGTTTCTTTTATCCCGCCTGAACTTAGGAAGTTCACAAATGTAGAAGTTCATTTAATTGATGAATACCAAAACTCATCTATATACCCAGAATTAAAACAGGTTTTATTAACAGCAAAGGAAAAGGCCGATTTTGTAGCTGCCAGTGATATAGCCAGAGTTCTATTACTAGAGCAAGGAGGGGTATATTTTGATTTAGATTATGAAGTATATAATGCTGAGAAGCTGTTAAAACTACATAAAGGCTTTAATTTTTATGGCGGCAAAGAAGCTGAAGAAGTCACTGGTGGTGAAGCAAGGCTAATAGGTAATTCAATACTGGCCGCCTCCGCTAATCATTCGGTCATTATGACTGCGATGGATTTAATTAAACGAAACTACAATCAAGAACAAGCTGAGAGGATACCTGATTATATTAAATTTCCTTGCAGCCAGGCAAGTGCTGTCGCTTATAAAGCCGGGGGGCCGGTTATTAGCACAGCTTATTATTTGTCTGCGAATAAAGGTACAAATGATATAGTGCTTCCAAATACTATTTTTTATAACTACCATTATGCATGGTCGATTACTCCAAGCTCTAAGTGCCATATACCAGGCATGATTTTACCTTTAGATAATGATGTTATCGGTTCAGATATGTTTTGTGGCGATTGGACAAATGCAGGGATGATCTACTATCCCAAAAATCTTGATGCCTATTTATTTGAAGCAGCCTTATTAGGGTATACTAAGATTGTACAATTTTTTTTAGAAAATGGGGCTAATATAAATGTGATAAATGAACAAGGGGCAACGCCTCTGCATGTTGCTGTGCATAATGGATATTATAGTACAGCTGAGTTCTTATTAAAAAATGGGGCTAAGGTGGATGCCCTGCTCCCAAAGGGAGAAAGCGCATTAGTATTAGCTGCAAATCATGGCGCAATAGATTTAATAAAACTACTTATACAATATGGGGCAAATAAGGGCCTTATGGTTAAGGGTCTAAATTTAGCGCAAATAGCCTCTCAAAATGGACATGCTGAAGCGGCTAAACTCTTAAGTGGAGAACAGCAAATAGGTTGTTATTCTGGGTCGATCAAAGAAATTTTCACTCAAGAAGGAATTGATTATTATAGCAGCAATAAGCGATTAATGGGTGATGCATATTATAAACTTAATCACTTGAATGAGTACTCTGATTCGGTTGCAGCAATACCTCAAGTAACACATCAAATATATTTGTCTTCAAAAATAGCCCCTAAAAAAATGAATGACATATGCCTGGATATAACTCTCAGAACATTAAATAGGCTCAATCAAGCAAATGAAAACTGGAAACATTATGTTTGGACTAACGATCCTAATATAATACAAGATGACGTAAAGAATATTACTAATGTAGCGATACGTTTAATAAGTGAATTCAAAGACGATAGTTTACATACCAAAGTGAATTTGATAGTTGATCAGGCTAAGCTTGATAAAGCCATGTTCTCTAAAGCAAGTGACTTGCTTCGTTATAAAATCCTGAAGGAGGTAGGTGGGCTTTATCGTGACCTTGATTATGAAGTGTATGATGCTGTTAAATTGCTAACCTTGATGAAGAAATTCAATTTTCTGGGTGGTAAAGAATACACTATTGAACCTACGTTTATTGGAAGTGCTTTTATAGGAGCAGTTGCAGAACATCCTATTATTAATGAAGCACTGTTACTTATAGGGCGTAATATTGATAATGTTGAAGTTCCGGATTATATAAAGTATCCATGCACTAAAGAATTCAAACTCCTCTACGATACTGGTCCTGCGGTGATCACTATGGCTGCGCATAAAATGGCAAACGTGGGGGGAGATACTGACCTGATTATGCCAGGGTATCACTTATTTAATATGGATTATGCTAATTACATCAATCCAAAATCACCATGCCATATCCCTGGTCGGATAGTGCCCTTAAATGCTAATACCATTGGAGCCGACCTATTTTGCGGCGAATGGCATAAAGAAAAAGGTTATTCAGATATGATTTATTATTCTCACCATTTATTTGCAGCAGTTGCTGCTGGCAACATTAAACATGTAGATGAGATTCTGAAATCAAATATAGAGCTTCTGGATGTAGATAATGAATATGGGGTCAAGCCCATCCACGAAGCTGCCCGTAATGGTGATAGTTCGATGATTAGGTTTCTTTTGGAAAAAGGAGCAACCCTGAAAAATGGTTCAAATATTCAGACCATAGAAGAGAATATCCTGGAAATATTATTGCCTGTGGGAGATAAGAAAGTAAAATTTATTGGATGTTATGATAGCAATAGCATGGATGTCTTTTCTCAAGAGGGCATCAACTATCATCAAGAAAACCAAAATTTAATTGCAGATAGCTTAGACAGAAGTCGCCATATAGATGAGTATGCAGGCAAGAAGAACGTGCTAGCTATTTCACATGTTATATACTTTTCATCCCCTACTTCTCCAAAATTGATGGATAGTATATCTCAGCAAAAAACGATTATAAACGCCCAAAGATTAAGCAAAGCTGAACCAACTTATAAGCATTACGTTTGGACTAATGATGCAGCAGTCATTCCTGAAAATATAAAGAGCATAACTAATGTTGAAATACATTTAGCTGAAGAATTGCAGGGTTTAAAGTTATATCCTGAATTAAGTAAAATGCTTGCACAAGCCGATAAGAGCAAGAAAATGCTTGTAGCTGCCAGTGATGTTGCCAGGTTGATAATACTAAACAAATTTGGTGGGTTATATCATGATTTGGATTATGAAATCTTTAGACCTAAGAAGCTTGTGCAATTAATTGAGGCTTTCCATTTTATCGCGGGCAAAGAGGGGAGCGAGACTGATGAGAAATTAACCCTAGTAGGTAACTCTATTCTATTCGCTGAACCAGGACACCCTATTATTAATAAAGCTATTGATATTGCGTTTGATAATATTAACGGAAATGGTCGTGAATATTCTAAATATCCTTGTGGGAAAGCAAGCGAGCTCACATTCAAGGCGGGCGCGCCAGTCATCAGTATTGCCTATTTTTTAGCAGCCAATAAAAATGGTACGGTTGATATAGTTATGCCACACCAAGTTTTTTATGACTTTGAGTATATCCGTTATCTAACTCCCGAATCGCCTTGTCACATTCCTAATAAAACTGCCACTTTGTCTGAGGCCACTATTGGCGCTGATATGTTTTGCGGATCATGGCATCAGAATAGTGGATTTGAAAATCTAAATTACTACGATAAGAACAAGAATGCTTACCTTTTAGAAGCAGCATCTCTTGGTTACACCAGAATAGTAGAGTATTTTTTAAAAGAAAAAGAAGCAAATATTGATGCAAATAATACCGGGTTTACTCCTTTGCATATTGCTACACGGAACGGTCATAAGGAGACAGTTCATCTTTTATTGACTAATGGTGCTAATCTAGAGCTAAGAGCTTCTAATCAACTCACAGCTTTATCCATCGCAGCACAAAATAAAAATCCTGCAATGGTGGAATTAATATTAGAGTATAACCCTAATATTGAGAGTCCATTTCCAAGTGGTGCGACTCCATTGTACGTAGCTGCTTATCTTGGAGATGAGATCACATTTAAGCTTCTTTTAAATGCAGGAGCCAGAAAAGATGTTATGGTTAATGGATTTAATATAAGGCAAATAGCAGCGAATCAAGGGCACGATAGAATAGTGCAAATTCTAGATGCAGAACAAGGCAATATTGATAATCAGTTTATTCAGGCAGTAAGTTCTGGAGATCTTGTTTCTGTTAAGCTTCTGATACAGATGGGAGCTAATGTAGACGCTCGTTGCGCAACCGGCGAAGCTGCAGTGCATGTGGCAGCGCAAAATGGCAATACAGATATGGTGAGGCTACTGCTACAAGCTGGGGCAAGCCTGGAGAAAGACCCATCTCTAGAAACGCAAGAACAAAGTATTTTAGAAATTTTACTACAGGCTGGTGATCACAGGCCAAAGATAGTAAATTGTTATCACAAGCTAGATGAAGAGATCTTTACTCAAGAACGTATTGATTATAAATCTGTAGACCAGGCTTTAATGGTAGATAGTGCCAACAAGACGGTACATATTAAAGATTATTTGAGTGAGAAAGCGAAAATACCTCTTTCTGTTCATCAAATGTATTTTACCTCAAAGGCTTCTCCTGGCCAAATTGATGAGTTATCTCTTGGTAAAATAATTGCTAGCGCCGATAGACTGCATAAGGTTGATCAGCATTGGGAATTCCATTTTTGGACAAACAACCCTTCGGTTATACAACAATCAATTAAGGATATACCTAATCTCACCATCCGCATGATTGACGAACTACAAGGCCACAAATTATATCAAGAAGTTGTTGATTCCCTAAAACTTGCTGAATCACAAAATGATAAAACCATGTTTGTTAGGGCAAGTGATATAGTACGCTATATTGTGTTACAGAAATTTGGCGGCATTTACTACGATCTTGACTATGAAATTTATAACGCAGAAAAACTCCTGAACTTGCTTAAATCTTTTGAATTGTTAGTCGGTAAAGAGACTGAGGAGGAAGATGTAAGCGCTATAGGAAGTGCTTTTATGGCTAGTGTTCCTGAACACCCAGTTATGAATGCTGTACTTGGTTTAGTAAAGAGGAACTTAAATCAAGAAGATCATTTTTACATTCCTAAGTATTTAAACCATGGCTGCACAAAATGGAGCGAAACTTGGTTTGCAACTTCTCCAGCTGTTTTCACTATGGCGGTGTATAAAGCTGCAAATACTAGCAATCTTGATTACATTGCGCCAAGTAAAGTATTTTTTAATTTTGCATATGCAAGGTCTCATGCCCCTAGCTCAAGGTGTTATGACCCTAAGAATATTGTAGATCATTTAGATGAGAGCACAGTGGGTGCTGACATGTTTTGTGGTTCATGGAGCGCAAATAAGAACTTCTTAAACTTTATTTACCATCCTGAGAATATAGATAGATATTTACATGAAGCTGCTTCACAAGGCTATACCCCAATAGTAGAGTACTTTTTAAAGGAAAAGGGAGCGAAGATTGACGCAAATGATGCAACTGGCTCCACCGCTTTACATATAGCTACACAAAATGGGCATACTGACACTGTTGCATATTTATTAGCACAGGGTGCTAATTTAGAAATTAAAGCTGCAAATCAACTCACAGCTTTATCTATCGCAGTACAAAAGCAATATCCGCAAATTGTAGAATTAATATTGAAATATAACCCAAATATTGAGAGTCCATTTCCAAGTGGGGCGACTCCATTATATGTGGCGGCTTTTCTTGGAGATGAGATCACACTTAAGCTTCTTTTAGCTGCAGGAGCCAAAAGAGATGTAATAGTTAATGGATTTAATGTAAGGCAAATAGCAATGGCCCAAAACCATAGTAGCATTGTGCAAATTTTAGATTTGGAACAGGACAATATTGATAATCAATTCATTCGTGCTGTAGGTTCAGCTGACTTTGCCTTAACTAAACATCTGATAGAGAAGGGGGCTAATGTTAATGCTCGTTATGAAAGCGGTGAAACAGCGCTATATCTAGCAGCGCTGAATAGAGATATAAAGATTATACAGTTGCTTCTTGAACATCAGGTTAATACAGAAGCGGCTGTGGGAGGGCATACTCCATTGTACGCGGCCATATATAAAGGTTTTATAGATGCCGCAGAACTGCTTTTAGCTAATGGAGCTAATCTAGAGGACAATGCTCATCGTTTTACCCCAATGTTCATTGCAGCAGCTAAAGGCCTCAATAGAAATGCATCACCTAATGATGTGGAAATGTACAAACTTGTGCAGGAATACTATTGGAAAGATGTGGCCAAATATCAACAAAGTTCTGACCAGCTAAAGTGTTCTGATAGCTTTGAGGTTGTGGTGGCGAGGTGTAATGAGGATATATCTTGGATCCCAAAAGAGTTTCCAAATGACAAGGTTACTATTTATAATAAATGTGACCCCCTGAACGAATCACTACCCGATAACTATAATGTGGTAAATACGCCAAATGTTGGGCTTGAGTGTTACGCTTACCTCAAACATATTATTGACCACTACGATGAACTTGCAGAAAGAACATTATTTTTACAAGGAACTCCTTATGATCACCCGGTATATCTGCCGCTTGCTATGTATAAAACAGATATGGTTAATAGTTGTGGCGGCATAATAGCCAAATGCGAGAATACGACTATAAAAAAAGAGTGGGATGCCATTTCTCATGATCTGTCAACTAATGCGTGGGCTACCTTCGACAATGGAAAATATAATAATGTAGTTAAAAGAGATTTGGATTTCCTTGGGTTCATTGATAAGTTTATTTGTGAGTATCCTGTTAATACAAGCCTTTCTATAAATTGGGGCGCGGAATTTGCCGTAAATGCGGAGATAATCAAGAATCATAATATTGACTATTATAAAAATATATTAAGTGTGTTGGATATCCCTTACCCAATAGAAGTTCATTATTTAGAAAGGTTATGGGATTTGGTATTTCAACAATGCCCACATAATGATTAAAAATTTGCATGAGAAGGATTTAACTGAGAAATATACCATAAACCCAGGCATTGCCCTCATTAGAGCTAAATAATATTCCTATTAACCTTTTATTGTATAACATAAAATTGGCTTAACATATAATTATAAGCTAGCAATTGGTTGCAAGCAGTGATTTACTATAACTGTAATTAAAACTCAAATATGGAGAATATATATGAGTATGAATAAAAAAATGATAGGAGAACAGGGCTTTACGCTTGTTGAACTATCGATAGTAATAATTATTATTGGGTTCCTGATAGCGGGTATTGCTGCGGGTACTAGCTTGATAAAACAAGCTGAGCTTAATTCTATCGTTACCGACTTCCAGGGATATCAAACTTCTTACAATAACTTCTTAGGCCGCTATACTAAAGCTCCTGGGGATTTCGATGCAGCCGGCACAATCTGGCCAGCCTGTACTGGTACCCCTCTGGACTGTAATGGTAACGCGAACGGTGTAATTGACCTTGGTGGTGCAGGTGCAGTTACCAATGAAGGTGTATTAGCATGGAAACATCTGTCTTTAGCTAATATGATTTCATCTGGTATACAAGATCCGCTCACTACACAAGCTACTGATGCCGTTTATAAATTAGGTACCAGCGTTCCACTTAGTAAAGTTGGTGGTGCAGGCTATATGATGTTCTTTGGCAATGATGGTGCTGCAACTCCTGCTGGCCTAGCAAACATTCCAGCCTCAGGACTTTGGAATGATAACAGAACAAATGCTGTATTTATCGGTAAACCAGGTGCTAACTTGTATTTAGATGTAGGTGCGGTAAAAGCTGAGGATGCCTTTAATATCGATAAGAAGTTAGATGACGGAGCAGTAAGTAATGCTGTATTCTCTGGTGCGAATACCGGATTTGTCAGAACTGTAGAAGGTGTCAATGCTACAAATGCTGACTGTTTAACAGGTGGTAATAGTGCTACTGCTGCCAACTATGCTATTGGTACTGGCACAGCAAGTACTGCATGTGTGGTTGGTTTAGGGCTTAATTAAACTTAAGCTTAGTAATTTATTACAAAAAAGTGTGGGGAAACCCACATTTTTTTTGTGGGGATTAATACAGTGAAGTGCTGCTCCCATTAATACCATGTCATTCGCAATCTGGTGCTCTCCTTAGCCAACATTGTTAATAGATTACGGGTAGTTGAACGCAATCTCACGGCATTGTTGTGTTAATTGCTGCAAAGATAAGGAAAAGTCCAGTGCAGAGTATATTTGGGCTAGTGTAATAGTTAAATCTAATTAAGGCTAAATTACACAGAGCGAGGCTCATCCACATTCCAGGTGTGGCACGCTGAATTATATAATATTTCGCAATGTGGCTTTTTACAGATACCCATAAAAAAATAATTGATTGGGGTAGGTGTTAGGTGGCTGATTCTTGTTAATTACTATAACATGAGCAGATGAGTATTTAAAGGTGTTTGGGCTAGAGAAACCGGCAGCTTACCTAAATTCTGCTCTGTCTTTAACTAGGCTGTTGAAAGGCTTGAACGGCTGTGACTTTAGTTACTATTTGATGAAGCTATAGGGAGTTACTTTTACTCTCAGTAATATATGTATGCAGGATGCTAGAGTTCATACAGATAATTCTTGGTAATCCCCTAATGCGAATTAAAAGTGAAAAGTGAGATCTAACCCCACGTTTTGGGCCAAGTACCCATTGCTTACCTTAGCACCGTAATAGAATGAGAATTTTGCCTTGTGGCTGAAGTTTTTATAGGTTAAATCTAGTCTCGGGGCAAAAAGGTTCCGTTCATAGTTTTCCCCCTTATTAGTAAAAACAACAGGAGAGTTTGTAAAATTGGCACGGTAATTCTTGCTAGACCAAGGACTCTGCTTGAGGTAAGCCAGTGTGAGCTGTGGAATAAACTCTCCATTTTCAGTATGATAAGTTCTGCAAAGCACTATCCCTGCTTCTCCTTGAAAAAGCGTGGCATTTTTTTTATGCACCTGGAGATCAAGACTCCCTGCGCCAGTTTCGGTATAACCTCTTTCATGCTGTTGCACTAAATCCAAGTTGATATAGGGAGTCAACTGGAAGTTAGGCGAGCCTAACTGATATCCCAAACCAAAATGAGTCAACCAGTCATTTCCTTCATGTTTTGCTTTAGCCTGCCTGTCGATCGTCGCAAAGTTGATCTTACGCTTAGTATTATAATTGTTATATGCACCGAGGAGAGACATATTCAGGAAGAATTCATCTCGCTTCCAGCTACCATAAATACCGCCGTAGTAGCTATTGATGCTTGCATCAATAGCTAAATTCTTTAAATGGAAGGTATCGCGTGTCAAGCTTAAAGCTCCTCCTAGAGTCCAGTTTTTTGCAGAAAAGTCGGCGCCGATGGTGGTGCCGCTGCCCGTATCTCTATATCCGAATTGATTCTTTTCATTCTGCCATTGCCCAATGCCATCGATCCAGAAGCTGGTAGATTGTCTATGGCGCCATTCTTTGTTACAGCAAAATTCTTGCAAATGTTTACTATAGGTGGAACGGACGAGGATAGCATTGAGTAATTGGGTATTGGTAAGGCCGGAAAACTGGGCAGGGTCCATTTGTTCAAAAGCGCTCTTGACGGTAGCGAAGCTTGAAGCCAGCAAGAGGTTGTGAATAGTTGTTGCATCAGATGCTGGAATAATTGGAACTGCGAAAAAAGAGCTAGCGGTGTTAAAGGCATTGCCTGTTAAGCCAATAGAATTCAGGGGAAGATAAGTGAGTTGGACAGTCAGAGGATTATAGATCAAACTCATGAGTGCAGGGGTCGAACTCGTTAGCGCGGAAAATTTCCCAGTTACGCCACTACTTGTGCTGATTATGGTATAGGTGACTGGTGCTGTGTAGTTGAAGTCATCAGGGATAACTACAATGCCACCATCCACCTGAGCTGATCCTGACGCATTGATTAAATCACTAGCACCAGCTGAGTTAACTTCAACGTTATAGACGCTGGTAGGATTTAAAAAGAGATTAGTAGTATTAATTGTGCCAATGGAATTACCTGGCAATAACTTTCCACTATTATTAATGTTACCACTAGCTATGGCGTTGCCTGACAGCATGCCGGTTGTTTCGATATTAATATCGCCAATAACGGACCCATTTAGGTTAAGTGTACCCATTTGTATAGAGGTGTTATTGAGGTAAGTTTGGGCTCCATTTAAGTAAACCGTACCTATACCAGATTTAATCACACCAGGCCCGCTTGAAGTACCAGCTCCTGCAATCGCATTCGGAAAAGTTAATGTGCTATTAATTTGAAAGGTTAAGCCACCGCCCGATTGGACAAAGATATCTTGGCCAAGAGCAGATCCATTTCCTCCACTCACGCCTCCGCTTGCTGCTGTGCCACCAATACCAGCGATGACTGAGTTACCAGAAAAATTTGTGTTATCTTGAATGGTAAGAAGAGCCCCTTCCTGAATAATTATAGCTCCTCCAAGTCCGGAACCACCGCCTCCACCGGTTGGCAAGTTTGTGGCTGATCCTCCAGCACCGCCAAGGCTAAAACTATCCGTTCCACCAGTTTTACCACCGCCGCCTCCAGCTCCGAAGCCGCCACTGCCACCTGCCCCTCCAGTGCTGGTATTAGAGCCACCGCCGCCACCACCAAAGGCACCGCCATTACCTCCAGGGCCATGATACCCGCCGCCGCCACCACTAGTTCCAAAACCTGCGCCACCACCATTACCTCCTCCGCCGCCACCACCAGCACCATAGGTGTATCCAGCACCGAAGCCATAACCACCTGCACCACCAACACCACTTTGTGGCAACGAAATAGCATCAATGGCATTAAAGCCAGAAAAGCCGCTCCCATCCTGTGGAGGGGTGGGGGAAAGTGACGTCGCGCAGCCACCACCACCACCTGCACCAGCGGCATTAGCTAAACTACCTACGCCTCCTGATCCACCAGTTTTAGCAGGCAAACAGGCATTGGTGCCACCGCTTTTTGCGCCTATAACTCCGGGACTAGACCCGCCTCCACCAGCGCCAGCAAAGTTTGTGAAGGGATTGGGACTCGCAACATGTCCATCTCTACCACCAGCGGTACCACCATTATTGCCACCACCACCACCACCAGAACCAGCACTGGCTCCTGTTAAGACGGCACTACCTCCAGTGCCACCGCCATAGCCGCCGCCACCGCCACCGGAACCTCCAGTTGCAGTACCGGTACCACCTGCACCGCCGATCGCTTGGTTATTGTTTAGGTTGACAGCAGAAATGGTTAAACTGGTTCCAGAATGCACGTATAATGCCCCACCACCGGCCGTCCCACCACCAGCACCACTGAAGCCACTACCACCTGCACCACCTTTTGAGGTCGCATTTTGAATGGTCAGGTCACTGATAGTGGCCGAGCCTTGCGCTAAAGAGAAAGCAGGATGAGTATTGCCTCCATCAATGATCACCCCATTACCAAGAATAGCGAGCGAAGGGGTTGATGATATAGCACTGCGCCCAATCGCTGGTAGGGGCGTAGTTAAAAAGATTGTCTGCCCGGCGATGGGTGCAAAGTCGATTATATCACCATCTTCGGCCTGCTGAAGAGCGTTATTCAAGTCACCACCTACTCCACCATCGTTGTTGGTAATAAGGAATGTGCTTGCCAATACTGTTTGTGGCAGCAATGCATTTCCAACAAGTAATAGAAGAAGATAGGTAAAAAATCGCTGGATGAACTTAATGATAAATTGTATCTGCTATATGTATATCAATTATATTTTAGATATATTTACATAAATTTTACAATCACGTTTTATGTGTTGGCTAAAAAGCATGTGATAACTAATGCGTGAACTGCATTAGTTGAATTAAAAAACCCCCTGATCAGACACTATCTGGCTCGTTTCAATAGCTGAAAGTGGCAGAGCCGGAATCGAACCAGGGACACAAGGATTTTCAGTATTTGAGACGGCATTTCTGAAAAGTTTTCGATAGTTCTGAAAAGCTAGCATTCACCGGGTGATTGAGGGGATTAGAGCTGTTCAAATATTCTGATAATTTCTATAAAAAACTGCACTTTTCTTGACACAATTACACAGGAATTACACAGACTTTTTATAGTCGATAATGCAGAGATAACAATAGAATTAGCTAGATGAATTAAGCATTTTTGTTGTCATCTTGCAGCAGTTAAGTCTGGTGAAGTTATATTTCTACTGGGAGATTAGAGAGTTTCAGCAGGCAGAGGCATTGGCATTTATAGTTATAGCCAACAATGTTATAAGCTATTTTTACCAATTACATCGCAAAATTGAACTCTATGATAGCTCGTGATAGATCGCCAGGTTCATATATTTTTTTGCACCGTTTAATAAAACACCCGTCTAAATCATCTAAAATTCTATTAATTACAATATGTTAGCAAATAAGTAAAATTTAATAAAAAAATGCTTTAATATTATTTTAATATCATATATATTGCGAAGCGTTGATTAAAAGATTTGTTATCATGTTGCGCCGCATAGCGAGCACACATTTCCGATGCAGATATAGTCCTCAGCAATAGCCCGCTAAATAAGCAAGGCACTTAAGCCAGGTAGGAAACTTTAACACATTATTAAACCTGGACTAAGGATAGAGATGGAAGACTTATATTTTACTTATGCTAAATTTGCAGATATTTTTTGGTCAGACCTATTAAGGGAATTTCCGCTTCATAGCGATTTTAACGATGAGATCGATCAGTATAAAGAGGCATATAACATCTCATTGCCACCAGAGCAGTATGTTTTTTCTCCAGATGGTAAATTAAGCCATCTAATGGCCAACACGAGTCTGTTTAATACTACGGATTTATTCAATATCACGGTTAATAATACAGCACCTCTTTCTCCTATAGTGAATTATACTACCCCGATATTTATGGATAAACTGGACACTGCTCAAGATGGTTTGAAAGTTTATAATTTAAATTATGAAACTATAGTATTGAATGTCGCCGATGATAAACCGACAACACTGCACGGTTTCCTGAACTTTTTTGGTATCTCAGGGAACTTATATATTTTTGCTAAAGGCGGATTTATTACATCTCAACTTGAAGTAGGTCAGCAAGTCAGGAACTTATTTTTAATCCCTGCAGCACTGGAGAATTATTTTAATGTATCTGAAGGTGAAGATGTTGATATACAAAAATTAGCACAAGTTAACTTTACTACAAACCTTAAAGACATCAGTATTCAACAGTCACTCAAGCATAAGGGCACGACCCACATTTATGTTAATAACCTCTTCTGCAACTCCACTGTAAATGGAAAGCAGCTTATGGTTTATTTTAATGAACTTGAGCAAGCTGGTAGCAACTGCGATTTTCAAACTCCTGGTGTTGCATTGATGCATCGTGGTAATGCAGAAACTCTCAATTTGAATTTTACTGCCTCAAGCCAGCAATTTAATGTGACCACTAGTGCTGAAGTTCATAACCAAGGTAATCTAAACGTTAGCTCACAGCTTACAGTAAAGGCTGGTGGGTTGATTAATGCTGGCAAAATGATTGTTGGCAATTTTAATTTACAGGGTGCACATTATAACAATACCGTCAATGCTGAGATGAACATAGCTGGAGATCTCACCTGGGTAGGTGTGAACAGTTATGGTGAACCCGTGGCTTTCTGGAATGATACTATAAATATAGGTAATGTTACAGGCAGCATTGATTTTACCGGCAGAGGATTTGGAGTCACTCACCCTATAACATCTGGGGGATTAATTGTTATAACTAGTGATAACTCTGATATAAACTTACCCACTTTAAATGTTACTGGGGCACTCAACCTGACATTTCCTAACAATAAAGTTACGATTAATAAAGTTCATTGCGAAGGAAATAGCAGTATTCAGGCAGCTTATTTAGCATATAATCCAAGTACGAATGTGACATCTACTGCGCATATGGATTTTATTGCGCCCAAAATGGATGCAGTTTTAGGTTTCTTTAAAACCAATCAGGGAATGAATTTTACCACTAAAGGCATTCTTTTTATCGCGGCTGTATTGCAGAATTTACAAGATTTATTACTTAGAGGTGACGGAGTTTATTTTTATAGCAATGGTAGTCATATAATGGGAGATACTAAAGTTATTTCTGATTATGGACTAATCTTTATTCCACATAGTAGTTTTGTAACTAATGGGAAGCTCTTTCTCGAAAACACTCAAGGAACCAGATCTCAAGTGTTCAATATGACTTCAGCAGATGTGGTTGCAGACAAGGGCGGGATATTAAGAGCAACCACTATTGAGCTTGGACATGAATCCAAACTGGTTATAATTGATGATGTCGAAGATTGCTCTAATGTTAATACCAAAAACTGCACCTGGATTAAAAAAGCTAAGCTTGCTAGTCCACCAGCACTTTTTACATCCGATGGCCCCCTATACCTGGATACTCAATTCATCAACTTGGATAACTCTGTAATGCATACTGCTGACCGCATCTATTTCATCGGCGATGGAGAAGTTGAAGTCAAAATTATAAGCGATAACCTGCAGGACCTGACTTATAAAGTTGATAAGAAGTTGCTGTGTTATATAGCAGATTATGACTTTTGGTTAAATAAGTTAAAAGGTGTGAATCTGCACGCATGCAGTTATATGGAGGATGCTGCTGCTAAGGAATATTTGAAAGGTTATAAAAATCTTTATAGCAACCTATTGATGAAACCAGTTGGAATATATAATGCTAAAGATGCTATAGACCCAGTAGTTTTTAGATCAGAGAGGCGCGCACAGCTCGGCTTTATCACAAAACGTCCCATGATAGAAGATCTGGTACTGAATCCCGAATTTGTTCGGGCTCATTATTTTGCAAATATAGGGGATCCAGGCTTAATAGAAAAATTCTATAATACGGATATGCATGATTTCCCAGGATTTGAAAAGCCTGACCATTTAGATAGGGAAGTAGTATTCAAAGAATATACAAAATATGCTCGCCCACACCTCACCCAACGTATCTCAGATTTTATTAAAGACAAAAAAATGATCCCGCTGTTATGGATAACAAGCAGTCAGACTATTCAGACCTGTGTACCTTCAGCGCTTTTAGGTGATGGTGGTATCAGCGGTAAGTATAAAACAATAGGTACGGCCTGTTTTGGTCAAGGCGGGACTGTTAATCCACAAGCAGCAATTCCATTCTTAACTGCAGTAGCTGGTAGCGCTTTGGCTTCTAAGCTAAGCAAACCAGGTACTGCGCTTGACATATATGGCAATGGTGCCAACAAAATTGTCAGCCCAGATAGATCGGCACAACCATCTGATCAAGTTGTAAGACCTTTCAGAGATGATGTTATTAAAGGTTACAACCCAGATACAACAAACAAAATGGCATCAGCGAACAATGATAATCAAGATGGTAAGCAACAGTATCATCGTGTACCTTCACATGAACCACTGCAAAAATGCGATTACGATATTAGCAATATTTTAACTGAGCTTGGAGTTAAGCCAGATTCAACCAATAAAATCGTGGCGACCCCCAATGAACAACTCGAACGTTTTAGAAAGGAGTTATTCCAAGCAATTGGCATATTGAACCTTGAAGAAGCATCGATAGAGATTCAAAGCTTCTTAAAAGCTAATAATGGAGATAAAGCCAACACTTTCGCGAGAAGCTGTTTGGTGATCAAATATCTGATCGAAAAAGCCCTGGAGCAAAAGGATACTCTTGGTGCTGTTATAGGCAAAGAACTGGAGTTGTCAAAATATAACTTAATTCAGAAGCCTTATATCTGGCCGGTGTACCGCAAGGTTGATGGAATTAATGTTTTAGTACCGGAAATCTATTTACCACTAGACCTTATAGAATCATTTCAAGATCGCCAAGGAGCAGTTTTTGCCGCCGGCGTCTGTGATCTTGAAGGAGGGACTCTTTTAAATGGAGGCGCTCTTATATGTGGTAGCGGTGGTATTATAGCTAAGGATGCGATTAACTTAGGTTTGCTAAAACAAAAAGGTATTGATGGTGTTTTGACTATAGATTTCGAGAATTTTGCCACGGCATCATTGCTTAAGTACACAATAACTTCTACTCGCATAAGTACTGAAAGCAGTAACCACGCTTCAATTCAAACAGAAGGAGGTGTGCTTATAATCGATGTAACTAATGATATGTTTTCGCAAGCAGTCAGTTATGCAGGCAAGATGGAGATACATATTGGTAAAAACGGCTACTTTGTACCAGCTGAATATATTCAAGCTTATTTACTTTTTCATAAAAAGGGACATGAAAAGTATTTCAGTATTACTAATAGTCCCAATAGCTTTGAAGGCGACATTAAACTTATAGCTAAGAATAACTTAGTAAGTACTGGCAGTGTAGCTGCACCTGGCAGTAAAATATATCTGCAAAGTGTGAGTGGCAAGCTCCAGCTATTTCCAGGAATTGATATGAGCTTTTATGAATATCTTCACAGCTCTAAAAATATGATACGCGGTAGAGGCAGTTTTGTTTTGAGTATTGCAGAAACTGCTAATGGAAACATCTGGGGTCTCTATGATGAAAGATTAGAAGTGTTTGTAGCGCTTTCAGATCAGGATATGACACTGGCCAGTGCTAAAGTTTACGCACATAATGGTAATATTAAAGCAACAGGTGAAGGTGCAAATGTTAATATAAATGATACCCCACTATATAAGGCAACTATTATCGAGAATAAACGATACTCATTTATCCCGCACTTTAAGGATGGAAAGCTATATACTAAAAGATATACAGCTGAGAAAAGAATGCATGAGTCAGTGGTTGGAGAACAATCGGAAATAGTTTTCACTCAGCTAGATGAACCTATCACTTCAGAAGATGGTCAAGTTATAGTGCAAAACGCTCACTTAAAAGTGGATAAAGGTCCCTTAGCTTTTAATGCCACTAAAGGCGTAGAGGTGCTGCCAGGCATAAATTCAAGTTTAGATAAACGAGAGCAAGTTGATATTTCTACAAGTTTCAGTTTGGTAGCTAACTCTAATGAACTTGCGCTAAGAGCTGGTTTTGATTATTACAATACTAAGGATTCACATATAGTGATTACTCCCTTACCTTCTATATTAGAAGCATCAGAAATTATCGTCTATGCCAAAAATGGTTATTTCCACACTCAGGGAGCTATCTTAAAATATGTCAACCTTTTGGTTAAAGGATTGGGTCACTTTGATGAACCTGCATTGCAGAAGTATTTGAAAGAAACTCAGTCAACTGCTGCATCTATTGGAATAAATTTAGGCTTTAGAACCTCATTAAGTGACGCACTCAGCGGCACTGAGGCTGCAGCTCATCAGGATACAAGCACTACAGAAGGTAAAATCAATGCTGTTTTTGCCCTGCGTGAAGCTTTTATAAAATGGATAAGCTTCATAGCAAATCCAGTTGAAGGAGGCTTATATTTTACGGCTGCCTTTCAAAACCAAAAACTTTCTGTGACCAATATCAAGCCAATAGTTAGCCAGTATATCAGTTCTGGCAACACCACTATAGATGTGGAAGATAAAGCCATTTATATCGGTTCGCAGTTGCACGGCATCAAATGGTTTGTCAGTGCAGCAGAAATGAAAGCAGCTTCCGCATTCAGAGAATATGAATACGCAAGTGAGAGCATGAACGCAAATATTGTTATGCCCATTTTAGGTAGTATCCCACCTAATATATGCCTGATGCCACGCAATGTGCAGAATTTAAAGGTAGAAGACTATAAATTAATGAGTGCTGAATTTGAAAGTATAGAATTCAAAATCAGTGGTAAAACTACTTTGAATGGCGTTGCTATTGAGGCCGATACCATAGTTATGAACTTAGGTGAGCTGGTTTTGAAATCTGTACAAAGGCTCGTCAAACAAAGAGGTGATATGTTCCAAGTCTCACTAGGAAAGCTTGATGATATCAATGAGTTGTTTAAAGGTTTTGGAGCAAACATCCAGCGCGGCGATACCAAATGGGTTGATGAAATGTCTAGAATCCTTGGAAAAGAGAAAGTGGAAATTGTGGTAGCTGGTGTGTTGCAGATAGCCGGCGCAATGATTGCTAACGCCGAAAGAAATCCAGATGGATCCTTTACTGACCATGGGAAACTTAAAGTCAAGGCAGCACAGTTGATTGCTGAGAACATTCATGGTTATGACAAAGGCATATTGCTTGGCGCATCGCTTAGCGTAGGCAAAGGCAGTGGCATTATTGGCAATAGCTATGGGCTGGATTTTGGGGTCAAAAATTGGAAGCAAACTACATTCGCTACTATACCGCCTGGGCAACATGAATTTGGGAAAGTAGAAGGCGATGGTCTAAATACTGACGTAAATTCAGCTCAATGCAAAAGCGGCTTTGGAGTTGATACTGTAAGGATAAAACAAACTCCAGTTGATTTTGACAGGCTCAATGAACTGCCGGAAATGTTTGCAGAAAAAATGCAAGATACATTTAATACAATGTCAGGCATTGCTGAGGATTTTGTCGATTATGTAAAAAGCAATTTTCCTGACCTGTCAGATTATTATGAATCAAAAACTAAACCTGAAGAACCCATCATACCTCAATCAGACATCGACCCTTGGTTTTTAAAGGAAGAAGATTATGAAGAGAAATCAGAGTACAGTGAGGAAGATGAAGACGGGATAGATTTAGATGATGGTGATATTAATAGTAATGGTGAGGAGTATGAAAAACCTCAGCCAACTAAATCAAAACCTAAGGGCTCAAAAAAGGAAACTGAAATTATAATTGAAGAACTGGTTTCTGCAATGAAAAACCAATTTGGTCAAGATGGCAAGGCCTTAACTGCTGAAGGAGTAAAAAGGGCGGCTATTTATTTAGATAACCTCAAAAACATACAGGAAGGCGGGTATAAAGTAGATGGAAATATACTCACTATAGTTCGGCCACAGGTTGGTATTATAAAAGCATCCAGTCTAAATTCTGGCTTGGTGCTAACATTCGAAATCATAGGTGAAGCAGGTGCGGTTGCAGCAGAAGGTGCGACTATCATTGGTAAATATGCTGTTAGGATAAACCCATATGCCGCTGCTGCTCTAACAGCTTACGAAGCTGGCGCTTTTATTTATGAAAATCGTGAGGATATTGCAATAACTCTAGGAGAGGTATCGGATTTCTCTGATAAGCTAGTTGACAAAATCAGAGATAAGGTAAAATCTAAACCTCACTTTACAACTACTAGTTCGCCTAATCCTAACGATGATTGGGATCCTGATGATGATAATGACTGGAAGCAAGATGTTAATAGAGAAGAGTTTAAATGGGAGATTAAAGAACAAAAGGATGCAGATAAAATATCCAGGCATGAAAAGTTTGGAAAATTTTACCGCGACCCGCATCAAAAGTTGGGAAATAAGCGAATTTGGTGGTCAAAAGACACTGCTGAACATGGGGGTGGATACAATCTTAATTTAGAGGGTTCAAAGTATAAATTGTTTACTGAATATAAAAACGAATTAAGGCATATTGCTGATATAGATAAATATGGTAATATAATTCCTAAGCATAAAAGCGATGTAGGGAAAATCATACTTAAGAAAGATTTAATCGGTATAAAGTGATGAAATATTGTTGCGAAATAATGTCTAGCCATATTTCTAATGATCATGATATGGATCAATTAATCTATTATGATAAATGTTGCAGAACTTATGCAGTTAGATTGATAAAAGATGATCACGGCACCCACCAAATTATAAAATATTGTCCATGGTGCGGCACAAAATTACCTGAAGATTTAAGTGATAGATGGTTTGAAATTCTAAACAATGAATATGATATAGATGATCCTATGGGAGCAGATGAGGCCGAGGTGCCCATAGAGTTTTTGACCGACGAATGGTGGAAAAAACGTGGAATGTGATCTTATGACTATTGACTCTTGCCTATGCGGAAAGAAATCCAGATGGGTCATTTACTGACCATGGTAAACTTAAAGTCAAGGCAGCGCAGTTGATCGCTGAGAACATCCATGGTTATGATAAAGGCATATTGCGAGAGCCTCATCCATATCCTTGGTCTAGTGTACTGAATCATATAACTTTTTACGATGTGGCGTTTGACAAGTACCCACATAAGTACCCACAAAAAAATATTCGAATGGGAAGGTGAGTGATTCTTGTTAATTAGAATAGCATGAGTAGATAAGGATTTAAAGGTATTGGGGTGTTACGCCATTCTAATTGCCTTGACTGCTCTAAACGTAAGGCTTACTATTCGTTGCAATTATTAATATTGGAGGCTTTAATGAATGATATTCCCTT
>JABDBN010000023.1 GCA_013288625.1 Alphaproteobacteria bacterium
GCTAAATTTTGCCTTCAGCAAAATTAGCGAAGACGGACAGACTTATCGATTCTGAGTTTTTAAGTGTCACACTAAAAAATCAAGTATGCAACCGTTAATATATTAAATTTTTAAATTATCGACCAACCCGCCTACACCAAGGCTTTGGCGTGGCACTTGAGTGTTGTCAACCCATCACTTCTTTGACTTTGGCGATCAGAGTTTTCAGGCTGAAAGGTTTAGGGATAAAGTGGAAGTCGCGGCGCTGGCCATATTCTTCGGTAAAGGCGTCCTCACCATAACCGGAAATGAATATCACTTTGATGTTCGGGTGAATCTTCTGCACTTCTGTGATAAACGCGGGCCCAGTCATCTCCGGCATCATGACATCAGTGACTATAAGGTCAATACGGTGCAAATCCCCAGATATCCCTTCCAAGGCTTTGGTCGCGGATTCAAACTCCATAACTTCATAGCCTTTACTGATCAATACACTTTTGGCAAACAGCCTTACCGATTCTTCATCCTCTACCAGGGCAATCACCCCTCTACCTGTAAGATCCTCTTTAATTTCCACATCTTTGCTTTTATCCTCTTCAATCTTTTCAATCTCCAGTTCCTCTTCGTGAGTAATCAGATAGCGGTGGAGATAAATCAAAAATGTAGTCCCTACCCCTACCTGACTTTTAACTAAAATATATCCTTCGGATTGTTTGATGATACCATAGACAGTTGACAATCCAAGCCCTGTGCCGAGTTTCTCACTACGAGTAGTGAAGAAAGGCTCAAATATCTTCTGAATGATTTCGCTCGGGATACCTGAGCCCGAATCGGTAACTTCAATGGCTACATATTCGCCTGCGGGCGGCATAGCTTCACCAGCAGGGCGCGCATATTCATTCAGGAACTCTTCACGCCCGGTCAACTGAATATTTTTAGCTTTAATAGTTAGTGCACCACCGGACTGCATAGCATGGTGGGCGTTTACCGCCAGATTTAAAATCACTTGCTCCATCTGCACGGGATCAATTTTCACAAACCAGATACCGTGTTCAACTTCCTGATGAAATTTGATATCAGTACCCACCAGCCTTTGCACCAGTATTGCAAAATCGGTAAACAGTTCATTTAGATTAATCACTTGCATGCGCATGGTTTGCTTACGGGAAAATGCTAGCAGCCTTTTGACCAGGTTTGTAGCGCGATCAGAGCTCTGCTTGATCTGTATAAGATGAGCAAACGATGGGTCTCCTACGGTATGCTTTAAGAGCAAAAGATCACAGAATCCTGCAATTGCAGTAAGAAGGTTATTAAAGTCATGCGCTACAGAGCCTACAAGGTGACCAATGGTTTGCATTCTTTGGGCATGCGACAGACTTTCTTCAAGCTCTTTTTGTTGTGTCACATCTGAAGCACGCACTATAAATCCAAAAGTTTCGCCACTTAGATCAAGGATCTTACCAAGATAAGCATCAACAACTATATTGGTGCCGACAACTTTTAGTGCCTTAAGCGGCTTATAGGACTTGCGCTTCTGCATGACTTCATTCATTTCCGCACGGATTACACTATGCTCTTCTTCAGCAAAAATATCTTCAAACTGGCGTCCAACAAAACTATGGGGCAGCATCTCTTCAAATGAGCGGTTAATCCTGAGAATTTTCCCCGATTTATCAAGGATGCTTACCGGATAGGGTGAGTTTTCGAAAAAGCACTTCCAGCTATAATCAATCCAGCCTTTTTCCACCCCTTTGGACTTGAGTACCAATGAGGGATCTTGAAGCTTGATCACGTATCCGCTAATATTGCTAATCTCCCCATTTTGCTTAAATTCCGCGCGCTGCAGAATAAAAGTATGGATTGTCTCTTTGAATTTTGTACTTAGAGTAAGAAACCCTTGCCAGTTTCCCTTTAGGGCATCAATCCGTTTGGTATCTTTAATCAGTGAACCTATAGACTCTTCAAGGTCAACAATCTCCTGAAACGGCACCTGTGCCTGCAAAAACTCTTTCGTATCATAACCAAGTATTTTCGCCAAATAGCCATTGGCTTCAGTTATTACACCAAATTCATCAAGACGATAGTAGCCAATATGAGCCTGCTCCAGCTGCTGGGTTGACCCAAAACTCTCTGACGGACTATTGATAATAATAGCACTATATCCGGCAGGTTCACTTAGGGGCATGGCATTAAGCACATACTTCTCGTATTCATAGTTAAGAAAGGCCGTGCAGGTGGGGTTTTTACTGCTTTCTTCTTGCATCTCATTCTTCTTTCGGAATTTATCCCGAAAAATAATGTCAGTTATTTTTTGCGCATCCTCCCCAGATATATGAAATGCCGAGATGATCTTTTGTAGTTCACTCTGGGTACCCAGGTTTTTCCCAGCAAAGTGCTGATATATGCGCTCATCGCAATAAGCAAGGTTTCCCTGGTCATCATAGATGAGAAAGAAAACTGAGTTAGACTTGATGACTGAGCTAAACATCTGGTTCATAAGCTCAGTGTTATTGTGGATATAAAATATCTTACGGAAAACATAAGCATTGATAGCAACTGCCATGCCAAAGCAGAAGAATATAGCTGCCGAAATCACATAGTGATTATCACGGGCATGAAAGGCTGTGACCGCTGAAAAGACAAAAGCACAGAAGTAAGAGATAAATAAGATCAGCGAAATTTTCGACAAGTTGAGGTTGCCAATACAATGGTACCTAACATTGGATTGCTCAGGAGTAAATTTGATTAATTTATTATCCATACTATGCTATAACTCAGTATACATATATTATTATGAACCGGTTTGTTGGTTTAAATAAACAAAATATTAAGTAGCTGAATTTGTTGAAGAATTTTATAAAATTATTTATTGGGCAAAAACTTCTGATAGCGCTTATGCTAACTATAGCGTTTGTCTGGAGCGTGGGCGACTTGTTACCTTATGATATAAAATCAGGATTATATAGCATTAGCCTGAGTATCAAATGGCTGATCACCTTTATTATACCAGGCATGATTATAGTTTTCATGTCCTCTGCGCTGAGCTCCCTCAACAAAGGCGCATTTCTGTTCATTATTATTTTGATTTCCCTGGTGTTGTTTTCAAATTTTGCCGCCGTGCTTTTCAGCTATGGCTTTTTCAACCTTGCGGTTTTCAACCTAGAGGCTACTAAACCCACAGCCAGCTCTACCCAAAGCCTGCTAGCGCTCTGGCAAATGCCAACGTTTACTCTACTTAAGAATGATACTGCACTGCTTTTAGGCCTGGGCTTAGGTCTCACCGCCTCATTTTGGAAGAACCCTAGCCTCAACAATGTGCTAGACTGGCTGAAAAAAGCAATGGGTCAGGTGGTTAGATTTGTGATCCTGCCCTTGCTGCCGATATTTGTGTTAGGTTCAATGCTGAAGCTTCAGCACGATAATATCCTAAACCATATCCTCGTCACCTATGATAAAGTGTTTCTCTTCTTTTGCCTTGGGCAAGTTGTCTATACTATATTGCTCTTTTTACTTGCTGCAGGATTTAACCGCAACCTATTCAGCAAATATCTAAAGAATATATTCCCAGCTTTCATCACAGGCCTGACCACCATTTCCAGTGCAGCGACTATGCCGGTTACTATTATTGCTACAGAGAAAAATACCGGCAGCTCAAAGCTTGCACACACGATTATCCCTGCAACGGTGAACATTCATCTGCTGGGCACAGCAATTGGTATGAATATACTCATTCTCTCCACCTTCTCGATTTTTGGTTACGGTATCCCTGAGCTCACTGCCTACTTGCCCTATGCACTGTACTTTGCGGTCGCCCAGCTTGCGGTGATGGGCGTCCCAGGTGGCTCGGTGTTTACTATGATGCCAGTGGTTGAAGCACATCTAGGCGCCACCCCGGAAATGCTCGCATTAATCTCCACTATGGTGATACTCTTTGACCCTTTTGATACTTCAATCAATGTATCCTGCAATGGCGCTTTCGCTATAATATTCAGGAAAGTCCTCCGCATCTGGTCTAAGGTAAGCACAACAACAGCGGCACTTTTGCTAAAAGACTTTAGTTAATTTACTTTTATTGACATTCCACATACAATTGCATATACTTTCGTCCAAATATTGATTTTTATGGTGGATTCGCAAATGATTGATGAAATAAATGAACTAGAACAACAGCTGAAAGATATTATTAAAAACAATCCTTATAATGCGGATGCTCACTATAATCTTAGTGCCTTTTATGCTGGGCAAGGAAATTTTGAGTTAACCGAACAAGCGTTAAAAGCTGCCATTAAAGTTGATCCTCGTTATACGAATGCTCATTATAGTTTAGGGGTTTTATATGCTGATCAAGGGAAACTTGAGTTAGCTGAAAAGGAATTTAAAACTGTTATTAAAGCTAGTCCTAATGATCCATTTACTCATAATAATCTAGGAGCTGTATATGAGAAGCAAAAAAAGGTTAAACTAGCTGAACAAGAATATATGACTGCTATTAAAGTTAATCCTAATCATGCAAATGCTCACAGCAACCTTGGAGTCTTACTATATAAACAAGGAAGAATAAATGAAGCTGAAAACGCGTTTAAAGCTTCTATTAAAGCTAATCCTAATGCAAATGCTTACAACAACCTTGGAGTTTTACTATATGAACATGGAAGATTAAATGAAGCTGAGAAAGCATATGAATCAGCTCTCAAGATTGATCCAAATGATGCAGATTTTCATCATAATCTTCAGATTTTATATAGACACCAAGTGAAACTGGCTTTAGCTGAGCGAGATTTCCAATTAGCTAATAATAAAGTAAATGCTCCAAAAGACGATGGTACATTTTATACCACATCACAATTAATAGATGAGGATAATCCTACACATCATAATGAGATCTAGGAGCTGTTTATTTCGGCACCATGATCATGAAGATATGTTTGCCTTCTTCCTTAGGCTGCACCTAGACTTTAAGTTGCGGCAATCTATTAAATCTAATATGCTGTTGCTGGAATTTTGTTTTTATATAACTTAAATAGCGAGGTAATTGTCATGATATTACAACAACTTCAAGAAACTTTAAACTCAGTATATAATTACATTTCAGGTACTAAGGATGAAAACCTTATGCCAGGAAGAATGGAAGAAGCTGAAAATGAGTTTAAAGCTGGTATTAATGCTGACCCTGCTTTGGCAGTTGCTCATTTTAATCTTGGAGTTACTTATTATGAGCAAGACAAATTGAACGAAGCTGAGGATGCATTTAAAGCTTCGATTTTAGCAGATCCTACTTCTGCAGGTGCTCATAATAATCTTGGAGCGGTATATGAGAAACAAGGCAAATTGAACGAAGCTGAGAATGCATTTAAAGCTGCTATAAATGCAGATACTACTTTTGCAGATGCTC
The DNA here is from genome assembly GCA_013288625.1 of Alphaproteobacteria bacterium. Taxonomy (GTDB): domain Bacteria; phylum Pseudomonadota; class Alphaproteobacteria; order Rickettsiales; family Midichloriaceae; genus JABDBN01. Next base: position 5,372 of record JABDBN010000023.1, read on the forward strand.
ATAATAATCTTGGAATTATATATATAAATCTAGGCAAATTGAACGAAGCTGAGGATGCATTTAAAGCTGCGATTTTAGCAGATCCTACTTCTGCAGGTGCTCATAGTAATCTTGGAGCTGCATATGAGAAACAAGGCAAAATGGAGGAAGCTATTAGTGCTTTTAATGCAGCTCTTAAGACTGATCCTACTTTTGCAGATGCTCATTATAATCTTGGAGTTATGTATATAAATTTAGGCAAAATGATAGAGGCCGAAAATGAGTTTAAAGCTGCTGCTGATATAAAATCTACTCTCAATGATGGTGCATTTTGCGCCACATCACAATTAATAGATGAGGATAATCCTACACTTCATAATGAGATCTAGGAGCTGTTTATTTCGGCACCATAATCATGAAGATATGTTTGCCTTCTTCCTTAGGCTGCACCTAGACTTTTGCAACATCATCCATATCTCTTTTGAATTTATTGGTCAGCAAAAAACAACAGCGGCTCTTTTGTTAATAGATTTTAATTAAATACAACTTTAGTTTCATTCTTATGCCAAATCTTATTTATTGACTCTATATATTAACCATATACAATTCTGTCAGGAATTTTTACTTTTTAATAATATTACTTATTCTATTGGAGGGTTAAAAAAATGTTTAGTTCAGAACAATTTTATATAGATTATATTAAAGACCACCCTGATAATTCAGAAGCTCATTTTCAACTTGGATCCATATTCGACATCCAAGGGAAAGTGGATGAAGCTGAAAAAGAATATAAGGCAGCTATTAATATTAAACCAAAATTTGCATTTGCTTATTGCAGTCTTGGACTTTTATATCATAAGCAAGGAAAGCATGCTGAATCTATAAGTGAATATAAAAAGGCAATTAACGCTGAACCTCACTATGCGGAATATTTGAAAAGCAGTATGTTTACGGAATATTTGAAAGACAGCGGCTTGCTTGAAAATACCCCTCAATCAACAGAACGCTCTCTTGATGAAGCTACCACTCAATCAACAGAAGGCACTCATGATGAAATGTTATTGCAGGTTGCAGTATTACCTTTAATTGCTATTGCAGAGGCTGAAGCATTTTTTGCAGGCTGAAGATTAGAGGAATACCTACAGCAAGTTTATTGGGCAGGCATCCTGCCCAATAGTTGCATAATAATTTACTATATAGTTATGACAACAGCAGCTATTTCGGTACCATGATCATAAAGATTTGCTTGCCTTCTTTCTTAGGCTGCACCTCGACTTTTGCGACATCATCCATATCTCTTTTGAATTTATTGATAACGTTAAAGCCGACTTCTTCATGAGTGACCTCCCTACCCTTGAACTGCAGGGAGAACCTTACCTTATCGCCGTTCTTGATGAATCGGGTAGCATTTCTAAGCTTAACCTGATAATCACCTTCAGCAATAGTTGGGCGAACTTTAATTTCTTTAGTTTCGACGACCTTCTGATTCTTCTTCGCTAATCGGGCTTTTTTCTGCAGCTCATATTTGTATTTGCTGTAATCTAAAATCTTACACACTGGTGGGTTTGTATTTGGCGAAATCTCAACCAAATCCAATCCCTTATCTTTTGCAAGTTTCTGCGCCTGGGCTAATGCTACTACTCCTAGCATTGCACCATCAGCATCTATCAACCTAACTTCCGAGGAGTGTATGTCCCCGTTGCATCTCGTATTATCTTTAGTATGGGTAGCTATATATATTCTCCTTTATTGTTATTATTTAAAATGGAGGCATTGCCTCATTTTTCAATGTATTTACAAATTCGGTAAGTGCAAGCACTTCTTGCTCCTCACTTCCTAATCTGCGTACAGAAACCTGATTATCTGCCATTTCTTTCCTGCCAATGGCAGCAATTATTGGCACTTTTGCCAGAGAGTGCTTTCTGATTTTGTAATTAATTTTTTCATTCTCAAGGTCTAATTCAACCCGTAACCCGGCTTTGGTTAAAGCAAGCTTAACCTGTTTTGCGTATTCATCTGCCTCATTGGTAATAGTCGCAACCACCACCTGGGTAGGCGCGATCCACAGCGGCAGCTTACCTGCATAGTGCTCAATCAGAATACCAATAAAACGTTCAAGCGACCCAAATAGTGCCCGATGAAGCATTACAGGGTGATGCTTATTGCCATCTTCACCGGTATAGTTAGCATTAAAGCGCATCGGTAGGTTAAGATCAACCTGCAGCGTTCCTAATTGCCAGTCGCGGCCAATTGCATCCTGCAGCACAAACTCCAGCTTAGGACCATAAAACGCCCCTTCACCCGGATTATATGTAGTACGCAGTCCAGCATATTCAGCAGCTTCTTTCAGAGCTTTTTCGGATTGATCCCAAATTTCATCAGAACCGATGCGTTTTTCCGGACGGTCAGCAAATTTCACCCGGACATCGGTAAAGCCAAAATCCTTATATATAGCCAGAACCAGATCGCAGATTATCCGGCTTTCATCTTTCATCTGCTCAGGGGTGCAAAAAATGTGCGCATCATCCTGCACGAAGGCTCGAGCTCGCATGAGCCCATGCAGAGCGCCTGAGGGCTCAAATCTGTGGACTCGGCCAAACTCCGCCATTCTGATCGGAAGATCCCGATAACTTTTTATGCCATGTTTATAAACCTGAACTCCACCCGGGCAATTCATAGGTTTAACAGCATATACTTTACCTTCTTCGCGCGTGACCGCTGTGTACATGTTTTCGCCAAACTTTTCCCAGTGACCGGATTGTTCCCAGATTGACTTATCCATAATCTCCGGGGTGCTAATCTCTACATAACCACAGTCAATATGCCGTCTCCGCATATATGCGACTAGGGTCTGGAATATCTGCCAGCCTTTAGGATGCCAAAACACCATGCCAGGCGCTTCCTCTTGAAAATGGTATAGGTCCATCTCCTTACCAAGCTTGCGGTGATCCCGTCGTTCAGCTTCCTCAATTTGAAAAAGATGGGTTTTAAGCTGCTCTTCTGTGGCCCACGCCGTACCATATATCCGTTGCAACATTTCATTGTTACTATCGCCACGCCAATAAGCACCAGCTACTTTCATCAACTTAAATGCTTTCACTCTACCTGTAGAAGGGGAATGAGGCCCCCGACAGAGGTCAGCAAACTTGCCCTGGAAGTAAACCCCAATTTTCTCGTTTTCAGGTATACTGCTGATCAGTTCTACTTTATAATGCTCGCCAAGCTTCTTAAAGTAGTCAATTGCCTCGGCACGGCTCATTTCCTTGCGTTCAATTTTCTCGTTGCGGGAAATGATTTTGCGCATCTGGTTTTCGATCTTTTGCAAATCATCAGTGCTAAAAGGAGTAGGCCGGGCAAAATCATAATAGAAACCATTCTCGATAACCGGACCGATAGTCACTTGTGCTTCCGGATACAGTTCCTTAACTGCCTCTGCCAAAATATGCGCAGCATCATGGCGAATAACTTCAAGCCCATCTGGCGAATCAGATGTTATAATCTCCAGCTTTGCGTCTTCAGTAATTGTAGTTGTGAGGTCAAGAACTTTACCATTAAGTTTTATAGCCAGCGCAGCCTTCTCAAGGCTTTTGCTTATACTGGCAGCCACTTCAACACCGGAAACACCAGGCTCATATTGCCTTTGTTTCCCATCAGGTAAGGTAAGGTTTATCATTTTGATCTCAGTCTGTCTCATAAAATTATCATTAATTAATCCTCAGAGTTTATCTCATTTTGGAGTTTTTGCAACAATTCCTCTTTGCTACATGCGCCAATAATTGGTTTCTTAAAGCTCACGGTAATTGTACCACTCCTTATATAGAGAGATTTTCTTGGCCAAACATACCCAGAATCCAAGTATACCGGGACAATAGGCACTTCCGGCATCTCATTATGGATTGCAGCTATACCAGGCTTGATAGGGGCAATTACCCCAGGTTTCACCCTAGTACCCTCAGGAAATATAAAAACCACTCTGCCTTGTTGCATTCTCTTCTTCACTATTTGCATCATATGATTGAGAATCCTCGCCCCCTTTGACCGGTCAATCAGCACCATTCCATAAAAATAGAGAAAGAGGCCATAGATTGGAATGAATACTAGCTCTCTTTTAACTACCGCAGCAGCATTCTTCATTACGGTGGGAAAGAACAGAGTTTCCCACATAGACTGGTGCTTAGAGACAGCTATATAGCCCCCTTTCGGCAAATTCTCCAAACCTTTTACCACAACTTTAATGTTGCAGATGTAGCTACATGACCAGGTCATTAAGCGGCACCATTTATCTACAATATAGAAGTTTGAGGCCTGAAACATGAAGCCCAGGGTCACTATACCAATAACGCCGATAATGACCGTCATTACGGTAAAAAACACCCAGAATAGAATGCATCTAATAATCATTTACTTGCAGCGATAGATTTTAAATGTAAGAATAATGTAAAGTATCGTGGTTTGCAAAGTATGATATTCGATGTGATTATGATTTTCTTTAAGAATCATATAAAACTCCTGGTTATCATAGGATTTTTACTATTGACCGGGTTTGCTTCATCTTTTACCACTATGTGGGATAGAGCTTATACAGCCGTTTCCACACGTATTGATATGAATAAAGTGGAAACCAAGTTTAAAGAAGTGAAAGACGGAGCTGTAGGCTTAATTAATAAAATAAAAAAGTGATTATGCGTTGGACTGACATAAATAGTATTGCAATAGCTTTAGAAGAAAAATACCCAGAAGTGGATATTATGGGTATTCGATTTACTGATCTACATCAATGGGTCTTAGGATTAGATGGATTTAATGATGAAGCTAAAAACTGCAATGAAAAAGTGCTTGAAGCTATACAAGCTACGTGGCTTGAGGAAAGGGATTAATGACCAGACCATCCAAGCCATTACTGCTCCCAGATAATGAACTCGAAAAGCTCATAGCTTTAGCTTTAAAATACAAAAGAGCTGAGGAGCCATTTAGGGTTAGCGCTCAGGAAAAAAGTGAATTTGAAGAGAATATAATCAATGCCGCCGCGCAGGCTGGCATCAATATTAATAAAGAGCAGAATCTTACCTATATTCTAGATATACTTGAAGTTGATAACTTTATCCCGTATGAGGCGCTTGCACCCACAGCCGCAGTCCTCAGCGCACTAAGCAGAAATTAGGCGGATTCAAAGTCCCAATTAACTATTTATTAATCATTTAATATTACACTCAATACATATAGTTATTAATTGGGTGCATTCTCATGAGACCACCACGATCCTATGATACAATTCTGGAAGACGCCAGGGCAAGAGCGCAAAAGGGAAAAGAGGCGATAAAAGCTGATATAGACGCGGGCAAGGCCGCAGCTGCAAAGGCGATTGAGGAAGTTCATAAGGGAGAAAAAACAGATATTGAGGCAATTAAATTACAACAAGCAAATGAGAAACCTAAGTTAAAACAAGAAAAGGCACAAGTAAATGATACTTTAAAAGCTCGTAAGAGCGAGGCTGATAAAATTAATAAGAAGACTACCAAGGGTATATTAAAAAAAGAGAAGGTACCTTTAACAAAGGAATACAATGATCGGCTTAAAGAAATAGAAAAGGAAATAGCAGAACTTGAACGTAGAAAACAGGGCCTCAAAGACAAGGAAGATAGCTACAATAGCAAAATAGAAGCTATTAAGACAAAAGCTAAGCTAGATATTGAGAAGATAAACGCTGATTTTAATGCGCAAAAAGACAGGCTAGAAGGGGATTTTGATATAGTACTTCCACACATTTATGAAGTCATACACCTTGGAATGAAAGTTGGCGAAAGTCTTAAGGCTATTTTGACTAATCCATGGGACACAATAAAAGCGGGGAAAGCAGGATTAAAGCTGGTAGATTTACTTGAAAAAGATATAGGAGGTAAAGTAGGCAAAGATAAAATAAATGAAATTATCACTTCAGATACGGTCAAAAGCCTGCTGGCAGATCCTGATCTATGGCAAGTTATCGAAGAACATAGCACTGCAATTCCAGACATTGTGGAAAGCAGGAAGGAAATGCTTGGCGAAGCTATTAGAAAGGAGCTTGAGGGCAGGATTGCAAGTATGAACGTGGTTCCTGGTGTAGCTGCAGTAAAAGGCGCAAAAAGCAATACATCAATTACCACCGCAACTAGGCTGCATGCAGCTGCGGTAGTATTTAGTAATCCTGACGCAATTGCTGCAATTATTAAAATCACATCTGAAAAACCAACCCAGCAAGCTCTGGCTAATTTATTCAGCGCACCTCCTGTCGGAAGCAAGACACTAGCCACCTTTTTGGCCTCACAAGGCATCAACGTCAAAGCTATTCAAAGCATTTTACCCAGCATTCTCGACTTGGTTAGAATTATTGGGCCAAATAATCAAGTGCTTGTGGATATACTAAAAGTTGTGGGACCTTCTATTGCTGATCCTACCATACCTTTGGATATTAATGCAGTCTTGCCTCATGCTGGCGCACTTCTATTTGGTAACAATGGCATTGCATCAGATATTGGAAATCTTTTGGCTAATAACAAAGATGCCCTTTTAAAGCTGGGTGAAGTTGCCATAACTTCCCAAACCAATATGCTGAAACTGGCTAGATTCATTAAAACAAATAGAGCTGCAATCCTGGAGCTGGTTACTCTGGTTAATGCCAACACCATTGATGAAAAGATAGCACACGTGGCTGGGCAGGCGCAACTCGATCCAGTATTTCTTGAATCTATGATCAGCAAGTTTAAATCCAATCAAGGAGCGATTGATGCACTTGGCAATGATAAGACGATTGCCGTCTTGGAGAACCGTGTTGAGCTAATCAAAAGAGCGCTTGTATTAGGTCAAGATATCTTGCCTATTGTAGGCAAAGTTATGCAGAAGAATAACAACCCGCATTTTAACAAAATCATGGGTGTACTGCCGGAATTAATGGCGGTATACAAACCAAAGCCTGAGCTAAGCGAAGATGACAATAAGAAAGCTGCCGCTGCATTCAATGCGGCAAAGCGGCCTATAATCATGGGGCTTATTCCCGACCTCATGGATATGTTCTTTGGGCCAGATACAGGCATTGCCACAGATCTCGCCAAAATATTAGAAAAAGATCACAATCTAATCGTACAAATGGCCAAGTATGCCGAAGCATCTCAAACCGGCGCAACTAAGTTTGCAGTGATGTTAGAGGATATACTTCCTATTGCTGCCAATGTAATGAAGAATAAGGATGCTATTGGAAAAATCACAGGCGCATTACCTGATTTAATTAAGGTGTATTCACCAAACCCTGATCTCAGTGAGGATGATAATAAGAAAGCTGCCGCTGCTTTTAATGCTGCAAAGATGCCTATAATCATCAAGCTATTTCCCGACCTCAGGGAGATGCTGTTTGCACCGGACAAGGGCATTGCTGGCAATCTAGTATCGATGCTGGCTACAAAGAAAGATGTGCTTATGGAATTAGGCAAAACAGTTCAAGCTAATCAGACGAAAAAAATGGCTACGCTTACCGATCCTAAACAAACAGAAGCTATAGATGCACAAATAAAAACTACCGCCAAGCTTCTTGGGATGGCTGATGCAGTATTACCTTTATTATCAAAGAATCTACTACCTGGCATGTTGCCCATAGTAGATAAAGTCCTGCAAAATGATAAAATCGTTTCAGGAATCATGACTATATTACCTACAGTGACAGCTTCCGGAAAACCAGATCCTGCCGCACTAAAAGAGCTTATTAAGCCAGTCAAAGAACTACTATTTGATAAAGGTATTGCTTCTGATTTAGCGTCGATGTTGGCAAAAGAACAAGCCTCAATTGTGCAGATGGCTGGGTTAGCTGAGGCTTATCAGACCGGCACTACGAAATTTGCGGTGTTATTAGAGGATGTTCTTCCTATTGCTGCCAAAGTTATGAGGAAGCAAGATGCCTTAGTGAGAATAATGGATGCAATGCCAGAATTAATGGCAGTATATCAACCTAATGCCCAACAGGATGAAGCGACAAATAAAGCTGCAGCAGCACGTTTTAATGCAGCAAAAACTCAGAAGATCGGAGCGATCTTTCCCGATCTACAGAATCTACTATTGGGTGACCAAGGTATTATCAAAGATCTAGAAAAAATGCTGGTTAATAGACAAGGTGTACTTCTGGAATTAGGCAAAGCAGTTAAAGCAAATCAGGAGAAAAAACTAACTACGCTTTCCGATACTAAAAAAATAGAAGCCTTAAGGGCTCAAATCAAAAGGACTGATATGCTATTAGGAATGGCTGATACATTATTGCCTTTGGTAGCTAATAACTTACTCCCTGTGGCAGACAAAGTCATGGTGCAACATAATAAAGAAATTACTCAGATCATCGCAGCATTACCAGCTGTTATAGCGTCTAGCAAACCCGACCCTGTAGCACTGCAAGGGCTAATTGCACCAGTTAAGCAACTTCTATTCGGCGAGCAAGGCATTACAGATGAAATAGTAAATGGAATAGATAGCAATAAAGGTGCTTTGGTAAACTTGATTTCTTCGAGGATACTCAATAGCCCTGGTGTACAAAGAGTTTTACAAGGTATATCTACACCTCCTGCGAAAGAAGGAGAAAAAGTTGTTGCGGCTCCAGTAAATGAGGGCGAAGCAGTTGCTGCGGCTCCTGCGAATGAAGACGTAGCAGTTGCTGAAACTCCTGCGAATAAAGGAGAAAAAGTTGCTGCAGCTCCTACGAAAGTAATAGAGGTACCAAAACCATTAATCGCCAATGCACTCAACTTGGCCACAACATTTTTAAAGCATAACAAAGATGGCCTCGGCAATATTCTTGAGATAGTACAAAGAGTTAAAATTAATGAAAAAGGCAGGCCTGAAATTACCAGAATGCAGATGGGGGATATTGCCTGGGAACTGCGGAAAGCTCTGCGAGATGAAGACATTATTAAAATCTTAGAAGGCTTTTTAAACCTTGAAAATATTCAGTTTCTAGGAAAGTTACCTCAGTTAGAAAAATTCAACTTAGCCGCAAACGCTGCGTTAATTCAAGATGCTGGCAAAAGAGCCATTAATATTCTTCCCGTGGTCAGTCATTTTATGCAAAATAACTTTGGGATTATCCATAAAATACTGCAGGAGCAGGATAATTTAGCTAATGGCGTCTTTAAAGACACTAGTATAACCCCAGACGAGCTTGTAACCATTGCCCGAACTGGCCTATTAACTCTGATGCAATTTGACCCTGCTGGTATACTGAGTGCGCATAAAGAAGAAGCATCATCACTAATTCAAGCAGTTGCAGCAAACGCTTTAGGAGGCATTGCAGAACCGGGGTTATTGGCGAAAATAGTAGTAGATTCCGCAGCCATATTATTGAAACCTGATGTGTTAAGGGATCTTCTTGATAAAGTGGATAATATAGCACTAATTATCGATGATAAGACCCCACGCAAAGAAAAGTTGGATAAGGTTTTCGAGCTTACCGATATCTTCGTAAAACAATTGAAAACTAACGAGTTCCAAGATTTATATAAGAACGCTGCCATCCCGCTTATTGAAGCCAATAAAGTTAAAATCGCTGAGTTTTTTACCAAAGAAGCCAGTAAAAATAAAATCAAACTCGATGGAAATAAAGCGGTTAGAATCCTCGAGAATCCTAAAACTCTGAAGACATTTATGGAAGCCTACGAAGCTTATAAACAGCACTCTACCCTTAAGGCTATGGGCAAAGGTATCAAAGCCTTCTTCCAGTCCAAGGACTTGCGCTCAATAGTATACGGAATAGTTATTAGTAAAATCAAAGATAGAACCTATCCAAACTTCATAAGAAGGTGGAGCGTGGGCTCAAAAATCAATAAGATTATACATGAAGCAAAACCACAGGTCGAGGTAAAGCCTGAGGGTCCTGACGCATCAAAACCAAAGGCACCTGAGATAGTTAATCTAGCAGCTAAACTTGCTGAAAAAAGCACTGGCACGGTAGGAATTTATAATTCTACTCTGCATTCAAAAACCTGTAAAGGCCTTGATTTTGGGCAACTTAAATTTGATAATTTTGAAATTAAAGGCTTTAACTTTAAAGATGCCAGCTTTGGCAGCAAGAAGGCAGGTGTAGACTTTTCGGGCTCTAACATCAGTAAAACCAACTTTGAAGGCTGCACTCTACGCGGTAAAAATATTAATCTGTCCAATACCACTATTGACTTCCGATCATTCCAATCCCTTCTGCCAGCCCTAAACAAAGCTGTGCGAAGCAAGGTTGTTTTTGATGTGAAAGGTATGAAAATAGATGTATCCAAATGCAGCGTTAAAGAGATGGAAGAATTTGAGAGAATGAAAACCAGCCGTTTCGGAAAAGCATTTTTAACAGTGAATACCGCTATTAAACTGGTGACTACAAAGGAACATGACGTCAAAGATATAATAGTGGAAAAAACTAAGGCAGAAGTGATAAAAGCAGCAATGGCAAAAGGCAATCCACCCAGCTTGCAATAATTATATAAATACTGTAATTGATAATCAGCATTCATTTCCATGGCCTTGTGAGCAGAGAAATTAACATTCCGTTACGTAAAGATTTTTTAGCAGAGCTTGCTAGCAAGTTAGTTGAGAATCACTATGGGCATCAGGATGTGGTATTATTGCCCAATCGGAGAAGCTGTCGAACCTTCGTTGACAAGCTTATAGTAGCTTCGGGCAAGAAGGCTATCATTCTACCACAAATACTTACATATTCTGATATAGCGACCAACAAAGTCGCTTTCCTGCCCTTTTGCCCAGATATGGATATTACCGTATCGGAAACGCTAAGTGACATGGAGATCAAAGGAATGGTGATCCGAGTGTTAGGAAAGCTCAATTTACCCCTGTCCAACCTTGAACCATATCTTGGGTTTCTAGTCAAATTTCACACCTATGCCGGCAATATAGACGAGTTAGCAGAAGTTAAGCATGCCTTTGAATTTATCAATCTGGTTGAGGAAGAATTAACTGAGCTTGGGAAAAAATTGCCGCAACAAGTGAGAAAAATGGCAAGTCACGATATAGGGATGCATTGGAGAGGCAATGCAGAAAGAAAGCTATTTGCCATACAACCGACAAACTCTCCTCCTTATGTGGAAGATCTGTTAGGCTTTTTTGCTCAACAAGAAAGTTGCCAGCTTTTTTTGCAAAGCCCAGAGCCTCAGGATAAGGGTAAACTCCCGCCTACCATGATTGAATGCACGGATGAAAATCAGGAAGCGCAGGTGGCAGCTCTGATTATACGCGAAGCCCTGGAAGAAAAATGCGCTTCAATCGCGGTGATTTGCAGTGACCGGCAAATGGTACGCCGTCTTAAACAAACTCTGAAAAAGTGGTCTATTGACGCCGACGATACCACAGATGATTTCCTTCTGGATTCAATGGTAGCCAGTTTGTTTTTAATTTTGCTTGATATTATTGCCGCGAAACAATTTAGCTTGATAAGCTTACTAGGCTTACTCAAACATCCCTTATCGATTTATAATAAAGAACAGGAGTTAGATAAGATTATAAAAAATCAATTTCGCAAACCTGCAAATTGGGGGAATTTTGAAGAGTTCTATATGAGCTTAGATTCTGAAAGTAAACCACTTTTGTCTTCTCTGAGAGATACATTATCATCTCTGATAAATGCTTTAAAAACCGGCAATTTTGCTTCTATGCTTAACCAACACTGGGCGGCATTTGCTAGCATTTATACTGCAGATCAAGAAAGAGAAGACTATGTTTGCCTGCAACAATTTGTTGGTGAGCTGAGCACAGTATTTCCCGCTGATGCCAGGTTTAGCAAGAGGCAATATGCAAGCATCTTATCTACTTTTTTAGCTAGCTATAATTACCGCCAGGAACAGGATTTCATAAGCCAGCTATCCATTATGACCCCACAAGAGGCCAGGTTACATAAATATGATCGAATTATTATACTGGGCATGAATGAGGGACAATTTCCGGTTATTAAAAAGGAAGGTTCGCTTATCGGGTCAGGCAAGGAAAAGGAACTCGGCTTCCCCTCAATCGATGCAAAAATCGCCGAAGCAGCTAGTGATTTTGCCGAGATGCTTGCTAACTCTAGCGTTTTCCTCACCCGATCAGGAACCCTTGCCGGACGTGAGCAGCAGCCCGTTAGATTTCTTGATAATGTGGATTTAAAAGGAGAAGAGAAGTATACAGGGTGGTTTCACCAGCTCAGAAAAGCGGATTACCAGCCTAAACAAAGACCAACACCAAATCCGAACAGTGAATATAGGCCAAAATCCATATCGGTTAGCGGCATTGAAAAGCTCATGCGCGACCCATATGCTTTCTATGCTGAATATATTTTAAAACTCAAAACCCTTGACGATATCGGCACAGAATTCAGCAACCGGGAATTTGGCAATACCCTCCATACCCTCCCCAGTGAACTGGCCCCTAAAGCAATGGGGAAAGATGAATTCATTGCAAAAATGCAAAAGGGATTCGTGCAAGCCTTTTCGAATAACCAACCCTCCCAGCTGATTTTTTGGGATTTGCATATTACCCGGATTGCCGAATGGATTTGGGAATATGAACGCATCAAGGATGCGAATTGGAAAAGCTACCATGAACTCAAGGGAACTATGGATTTTGCTGGCATAAAGGTCACAGCCCGGGCTGACCGCATTGACTATGCTACCGATGGCAGCGTTGAGATCATAGATTACAAAACCGGACGAACTCCGGAAAAAAAAGCAGTGGTGACCGGACTCTACCCACAGCTGCCCGTAGAGGCTTTAATAGCGCAATCCGGGGGCTTTGCTATTCCAGATGCCAAAACCCTTCAATTAAAGTATATTCAGCTACAGGGAAAATGGCAGATCGGCAAAGAGCTGATGATTGCAGCCAATCTTGAGCAAACTGAGGCTGGTCTGACTATGCTTATTAATACATATCTTACAGGCGACCATCCCTTCTTTGCCATCAATACAGAAGATCAATCAGGCAAAACTAGTAAATATAAGCATCTTTCGCGAATGGATGAGTGGTTTGCCCAAAGCACCTTATAGGTCTTTTATAGTATAATATGGTATTAGCCTGGCAAAGGGCTCCAAATTCCCGTTTAAAGATCAAACACACAGCTATTCGATCTTTAAAAGATAGACATATGCGTATTTTATTGCTAAAAATATCTTTTACAATATTTAGAGTGAGTGGATGACAAAAGGAGAAGTATTTAGTTTACTAAAGACTAGGCGTTTCCTACCTCTTTTTATCTGCCAGTTTATGGCTGCATTTGGAGATAACCTGGTTCGCACAGTTCTAGTCGCGCTGATAACCTACAAGTCTGTAGAGTTATCAGGTCTAGTAAGATCTCTTCTCGTCACTATGGCTATGGGACTTTTCATGTTCCCTTACATAATTGGTTCTGCAACAGCCGGGCAACTTGCTGATAAATTCGACAAAGCCAAGCTCATACAGATGATAAGGATGCTGGGCATTGGGTTCACCCTAATCAGCGTTCTTAGTATTTATACTAACAATTATGCTCTGATGCTTTTGTCAATTTTCCTCACGGGATGTGAAGCGACGCTATTTGGGTCGGCGAAATATAGTATTCTCCCCGATCAACTTGAAAAGGATGAATTGATTGCAGGCAATGGTCTGGTTGAAGCAGGCACTTTTATGGCCGTGCTTTTAGGGGTTATTTCAGGTGGGCTTACAGCCGTGCATGACTTTTCAGTAGCAGCGGTATTCCTACTTCTAGTTTCGTGCTCCAGTTACCTGGCCAGTCTATTTATCCTTAAGACTGAGCCTGCGTCCGCTGGACTAGAATTAAACACAAATGTGTTTGACGAAACCATAAAGTGCATGCGCCACGCAAAAAAAGATCACGATATATTTTTGTCCATCCTGGGCATCTCGTGGTTTTGGGTTGTTGGCGGCCTGTTTATCGCCCAAATGCCTAACTTTACTAAAGATGCACTCAGTGGTGATAATTCCGTTCTTGTTTTGCTGCTGTCACTATTTTCTATTGGCACTGGTATTGGGTCAATTGCGTGTAACAAGCTTTTAAAAAACAAAATTGATGTCCAGTACGTTCCCACATCTCTGCTCTTGATGACCCTGGTTCTTTTTATGCTGTGGTATTCGAGTACGCTTTATTCTGAGCGGGCACAACTAGGTGGGATTCATTATTTTTTATCATCTCCCAAGGGTTTTGCAGTTTGTATCGAGGTGCTGCTAATAGCATTTTTTGGAGGTCTATACATCATACCACTCTATGCGCTACTCCAAATCAAATCAAAGCGCACACACCGTTCCAGGGTTATAGCAGCCAATAACGTATATAATGCGATTTTTATGGTTGGCGGCAGCATTATCAGCATGGCAATACTCGGAATGGGAATAAAGGTCTCCTATATTATCTTTCTTTTAGCACTTACTAATTTTTATACTGCCATATATATTTGCCGCATCCTCCCCGATACAGTAATAAAGAGCTTCTTCCAGGCCGTGCTGAAACTTCTCTACCGAGTTGAGATTGTAGGCATCGAGAATTATTATAAAGCTGGAAATAAAGTTCTCATAATTGCAAATCATGCATCTTTTCTTGATCCCGCCTTACTTGGCACTTTCCTGCCTGATCGTCTGGTTTTCGCTATCGACAGCCACTATGCTCAAACCTTTTGGATGAAACCATTTTTATCATATTTGCGCGCCTACCCTATAGACCCTAGCAATGCAATGTCTGCAAGGACGCTCATTGAGAGAATCCGCGACAATAAGCCAGTAGTTATTTTCCCAGAGGGGCGGATAACTGTGACTGGGTCACTCATGAAAATTTATGAAGGCCCGGGTTTAGTTGCTGATAAAGCCGGCGCCATGCTTTTGCCGATACGGATCGATGGCGCACAATATAGCCCGTTTTCTCGGCTGTATGGAAAAACCAAACTGAAGCTTTTCCCCAAAATCAAAATAACTATTTTAGAACCAAAGAAAATTGAAGTTCCTGAGAACCTGATTGGCCGGGAAAGAAGGCATGAAGTTGGTAAACGCCTTTATGACATCATGTCCAACATGATGTTTGAGGGCAGCGTATATCACAGCACCATATTTGAGTCCTTAATCGAAGCCAAAGAACAGTTTGGTAAAAAGAAGATCATTATTGAAGATGTAGACCACAATCGCCTCACCTACAGTCGACTTCTCCTTGGCAGTTTTATTCTTGGCAAAAAGATCTCCAGTGTTATACCTAGGGGTAAATACGCCGGTATTTTGCTTCCCAATGCGGTCGCAACCGCTGCTGTGTTTTTTGGCTGTATGGCTTATGGAAGAGTCCCTGCTATGTTGAATTTTTCAACTGGTGTAAAGAACATCATCTCTTGCTGCAAAGCTGTACAACTCACCACCGTCTACACTTCGCGACGCTTTATTGAGAAAGCCAACTACTATAGTATTATTGAAGCTCTCAACGAGAATGGCATATCAATTATTTACCTGGAAGATGTCAAAATCAACGTGACTATTTATGATAAACTCTGCGGTCTTCTTGCTTCTTATTATCCGTTAAAATTCTATAAAAAGATCCACAGAAAGAAAATGCCTGTGGCCCAACAAGCAGCTGTTGTATTATTCACCTCAGGTTCAGAAGGGGTTCCTAAGGGCGTAGTATTAAGTCATGAGAATATTCAGGCAAATATAAAGCAATCTGCATCACGGGTAGATTTTTCTTCTTCAGATATTGTTTTTAACGCCTTACCTGTTTTCCATTCTTTTGGGCTAACCGGTGGCTTTCTGATGCCTGTGCTTTCAGGAGTTAAAACCTTCTTCTATCCTTCTCCGCTACACTACCGAATTATACCTGAAATGGTTTATGGAACCAATGCGACTATTCTGTTTGGAACCGACACATTCTTATCAGGCTATGCCAAATATGCCCACCCATACGATTTCTATTCAATCAGGTATATTTTTGCCGGAGCCGAAAAGTTACGCGATGAAACCAGAAAAACTTATATGGACAAATTTGGCATCAGAATTTTTGAGGGCTATGGAGCAACAGAAGCCTCCCCTATCATCTCAGTTAATACCCCTATGCACTATTGCACCGGAACTGTGGGACGGATAGTGCCAAACATAAGCTACTATCTCGAACCTGTTGAGGGGATTTCTAAAGGAGGCAGGCTTATCATTTCTGGACCGAATATAATGCTCGGGTACCTCAAGGCTAGCAATCCCGGCGTTATTGAGCACCCTGAGCATAAAATTAATGGCAAGGTGCGTAAGGGCTGGTATGACACAGGTGACATCGTAGACATTGATAAAGATGAGTTTGTTACCATTTTAGGAAGGGTAAAACGCTTTGCAAAAATTGGCGGTGAGATGATTTCACTTGCTGCGGTTGAGGAAGCTATTACGGATATTTGGAAAGGCTGCATGCATGCGGTGATTAATATCCCTGATCCCAACAAAGGGGAAGTTCTGGTTTTATTTACCACTGCTGCATTTGCAAAGAAAGATGAGCTGCTCAAACTTATAAAAAACGCAGGCATGACCGAACTTTATGCACCAAAGATCGTTAAGATTCTAAAAGAACTGCCGGTCTTGAGTACTGGTAAAGTCGACTATGTGGTTCTTAAAGAAATGGCTTTGGAACTTAAAGAGTATAAAGCATATTCCAAATCAAATGCTACAGAGGATGCAGCTTAACTGATTGAGCAGAGTCACCA
>JABDBN010000024.1 GCA_013288625.1 Alphaproteobacteria bacterium
AATTAGGGCTTTTATCCTACTTACCAGATGCTATAGAATCTGTGCAAATGCTATGTTTTGAGGCAATGAATTTTGGTATTATGAAATCGGATAAAAAGCCTTATGATACAGTGACCGATTTTTGCCGAACTTATCCTGAGCTAACAGAGAGGATAGCTAAAGAGCATCCTGAATTTTTTGTAGATGGTTCTATAGTAGAAGCATGCATTAACGCCAGGTGGTTCAGCAAAACCTTTGCAGAAGTGCTAAAAAAGCATGTCAGGTATGTTGATGAAGATAGAGCTATGACAAGATGAATGCACTGAACGTCAAAGTTATTGGGATTAGTGGTATTTCGGGTTCTGGCAAAACCACTCTAGCAAAGGCTTTGGCTCTTAACTGCCTACCTTACTAGTGACTTACTTTTGCTTTTTGATAAAAGTGTATGTGATCTTAGATAAAATCCCAAGTGTCCCCATGAATATTAAAAGATAACCAAGAGGAATCAAGAAGAATGGCTCTCTTAGGATGCCAGTACTTTCTTCCACGTACGACCCTATCTCATGAAAGGCTAATAAAGCTAACAATCCGAGAATGATTAAAATATAAAACAAAAGATTAGCGAATACATGTTTCATAATAACACACCAACTATACATAAAGTTTTTTACTAATGCCAAAGCAACTTTAATTATTTAAGACAATATTGTCAAGTTGTATGCTGTGAGATTATACTGGAACTACCAAATTACCTACGTTAAGGATGAGCTATAATATCACAAATTGTTATCTCTCCTTTAAAATAACCATAACACCAAAATATCCTATAGGCTCCAGGAGTATTATTTTCAGCATATGCCTCAAACATCTTTGCTCCATTAGGACCTGTACAGCTTTGAAATTCATGAGTATTTAAACTAGGATGCCTCGGATTATTGGCTAAATATCCTATTGCTTTTTTAACTGCTTTATAGCGTTTCTCCAAAGCAGGGTTTTGGCTTAAAACCCTGAGGGATTCCTTTGCTCTGTTTGACAAGACAATCTCAAACTGCATCAATCCTCAAATTCTTTGAAAATCTCCTGAACATTCTTATACCGTGTAATTTTACCTTCTTCAACTTCCTTTATTCCTTTCATAAGTCCAGCAAGTTTTTTTGGCTTTTTTAAGAGCCACGTGCTAAGCGGCACCTCTATATAGGGCTTTAAGATTATCTCTTCCTTTTCTTCATCGTAATATCCTTTTAGCATAGTGGTGCCAATAGGGATAAGTTTTCCGAGAGATACCCTGCCTTTTTGGTCTATATCAAAGTTCCTTTCTGTCATGTTCATTGCCAAATAATACCTATATTATATATTGTAGAGTATTTTGACAAAATGGGCAAGTGGGAAAGTGGGAGAATGGGATTTCATTAACATGTAAACTTCATTTACATACGCCCTCGTTTAAACTAGAATCCATTTAAATTGAGATTGGTTTTATAATGCAGACGCAGGTTGACTTATTTAGTGAAGCAAACGCAGGTAAGCTCACACCTATGATGCAGCAATATCTTCAGATAAAAAGCGAGCATAGGGATTACTTGCTGTTTTACCGTATGGGTGATTTCTATGAGCTTTTCTTCGACGATGCGGAAGTTGCCTCACAGATTCTCGATATCGTACTTACCAAACGCGGTAAGCACCAGGAGCAAGATATACCAATGTGCGGAGTGCCTGCGCACAGCAGTGAGTATTATTTGGACAAGCTCATTCTCGCAGGTTACAAGGTCGCAGTATGCGAACAGCTGGAACGCCCGGAAGAAGCTAAAAAACGCGGCTACAAATCCGTAGTACGTAGAGAAGTAACTCGCATAATCACCTCGGGCACGATTGTTGAGGAACACTTACTTGAATCGCGCCGCTCCAGTTTCCTTGCATCTATCTCAGCCTTAGATGGCAAGTTTGCTATTGCCTGGGTAGAAATAACTACTGGAGACTTCTTTGTAACACTGACATCGCAGGCAACGCTTATAATCGACCTCGCCCGCTTATTGCCAAAAGAGATCATCATTGCTGATAAACTCTACCGCGAACCCAAAATAATCGAATTACTTATAGAGTTTCAGCGCATTATCACCACACGCGCAGCCATTGTCTTCGATCAATCCCGCTGTCATAACCGGTTACTTAACTTTTACAAACTTAAATCTCTCGAGGGCCTAGGCACATTTACCTCTGTAGAGATTTCGGCAGCTGGAGCCCTGGTAGAATACCTTGAACACACACATAAATCCAACTTACCTCGCCTCAATAAACCCAAAAAACTGGGATCCTCTAATTTTATTGCAATCGATGCTTCAACCCGCCGCAACCTTGAGATTGAATGCAGCACCTCTGGGAATAAAAAAGCCAGCCTTATAGGAGTTATTGATTATACCAAAACACTGGTTGGCAGCAGACTACTTGCCCTTCATATTTTAGCTCCGCTATGCAACCCGGAGATTATCAACCGACGACTCGATAGCGTCGAGTTCTTTGTGAATAACAGTGAGATGCGAAAACAAATACGGGCAATTCTCCCAGGATTTCCTGATATAGAGCGCGCCTTATCTCGGATTTTTATTCGTAAAGGCAATCCAAGAGACTTAGGTCTAATGCGAGACGGCATGGCTTTGGCTTTGCAAATTGCTGAAATCATGAATAACCCCGCTCTTGAATTGCCGCAGCTATTGCGCATGAACCTAAAGCAAATCGGTAATTTTTCTGATGTTTTTACTACCTTATCTGCTGCTTTAAAGCAGGAGGTGCCGCCCCAGCTTAAAGATGGCGGCTTCTTTAAAAATGGCTATGAGCCCAGACTTGACGCCCTATATGATATAAAACTTAATTCGAAAGAGCGCACCGAAGCTCTTCGTGACAAATACCGTTTAGCTACTGGAATCGCAACGTTAAAGATTTCAGTTAATAATGTTATCGGTTATTTCATCGATATCACCCCGGGTCAGGCCAGCAAAATTAAGGATGACGGCTTATTTATCCACAAACAAACCCTGGGAAGCTCAGTCCGCTATACCAGCCTGGAACTAAAAGCCCTTGAAGAAGAGATTCTTAGCTGTGATCAGAAAATAGCCCAAATGGAACTGGACATATTTGAAGAGCTATGCAGCAAAGTTATCAGTATTGCTGAGCATTTAAGCCAAACCGCTCAGGGGATCGCAGGCATCGATGTCGCAAGCTCCCTTGCCTATCTAGCGCTTGAGAAGAATTATTGCCGAGCGCGTGTTGATGATTCTGCCAATTTTTGCATTGAAGAAGGGCGCCATCCCATCGTGGAACATTCTCTCAAAGACCAGTTTATTGCCAATTCCTGTAACTTTAGTACCAGTGAATACTTGTGGTTGGTGACTGGCCCCAACATGGCTGGGAAAAGCACATTTCTCAGGCAAAACGCTTTAATATGCATATTGGCACAAGCAGGCAGCTATGTGCCGGCTCGCAGCGCCCATATTGGCGTAGTTGATAAGCTTTTTAGCCGCATTGGTGCGGGTGATGATATATCCCGCGGACAGTCAACCTTTATGGTCGAGATGGTGGAAACTGCCGCTATTCTTAACAATGCCACACAGAGATCACTGGTTATACTCGATGAAATTGGGCGGGGTACGGCAACCTATGACGGCCTATCAATCGCCTGGGCGGTAATTGAAAACCTTCATAATAGCATAAAGTGCCGTACCCTTTTTGCAACACATTACCATGAACTCACCGACCTCGAAGCCATTTTGCCTGCACTTGCCTGTTATACTGTTGAGGTCAAAGAATGGGATGGTAAGGTGATTTTTATGCATAAAATTATTTTAGGTAAAGCCGACAGATCTTATGGCGTGCATGTCGCTGAACTAGCCGGATTGCCAGAGTCAGTAACCGCCCGAGCTTCTGAGCTTCTTACTGCTTTGCAGACCAAGGAGAAAGCCAGCATTACAATTATGCAGCCGGCATCAAACGAAAACACCCAGCAGGCTTCTATGATGGCCGCCATCAATAACATTGATATTGATTCGCTGACACCTCGCGA
Organism: Alphaproteobacteria bacterium; assembly: GCA_013288625.1. Classification (GTDB taxonomy): domain Bacteria; phylum Pseudomonadota; class Alphaproteobacteria; order Rickettsiales; family Midichloriaceae; genus JABDBN01. The sequence goes on from JABDBN010000024.1 coordinate 4,034, forward strand.
TGCATTTGATATAATATATAAACTTAAAGCCAACATGAGGTAACCATGCAATTTCCAGCCACACGCCTTCGCCGCAATCGTAAAACCCAGTGGGCACGCGACCTCGTAGCTGAAACCAACTTAAGTCCACAGGACTTCATCTACCCGCTTTTCATTCATGAGGGTAGCGCGGTAAAAACTCCGGTCACATCAATGCCTGGCGTCTTCCGACTCAGCGTAGATCTGGCTGTTGATGAAGCCCAAAGAGCCAGGGATTTAGGAATACCTGTAATAGCGCTTTTTCCTAGCACTCCAGTACATCTTAAGAATGAGCAGGGAACGGAGGCACTCAACTCCAATAACCTCATCTGCCAAGCGATAGCGGCGATAAAAAGTAAAGTCACCGACATCGGTGTTATGGCAGATGTCGCCCTTGATCCCTACACTTCTCATGGGCATGACGGGGTATTGCGGGATAATGAAGTCGACAATGATAAAACCACTGAAATATTGCGGAAACAGGCTTTGATGCTGGCACAATGCGGTTGTGATATCATCGCTCCTTCGGACATGATGGATGGCAGAATTGCTGCTATCCGTGACACCTTGGAGAAGGCTGGATTCCACTATGCACAAATAGCCGCTTATTCTGCCAAATATGCCTCCAATTATTATGGCCCATATAGGGATGCAGTTGGCTCCATTCAATTAGGCCAGTCCATCGATAAGCGTAGCTATCAAATGGATTTTCGCAACTCCGATGAAGCGATCAGTGAGATTGCCCTGGATATCAAGGAAGGCGCAGATATGGTGATTATTAAGCCGGGCATGCCTTATCTGGATATTATATCCAAAGCAAGAGCTCAGTTTAATACCCCACTTCTTGCCTACCAGGTAAGCGGAGAATTCGCAATGCTTAAACTGGCAGCTAATGAAGGCCTGATCAATTATGAGAACACTTTACTTGAAACGATGGTCGCGTTTAAACGCGCCGGCAGCTCGGGGATTGTTACTTATGCCGCCTGCGATGCTGCAAAGCTTATTAAAAAGTAAAACTCTCTCATTTTCAAAATATTATTAACTAATTATTAATAAAGCTTATATAAGCTAAGAATAGAGCATTATATAAGCTATTAATATGGATTTCGAGTTTTTAAAAGAACTTAGAGTTATACCCGTGGGCAACGTTGCAAGCGCAACCGGCACCATTTATACGGCAGCGACAGAAAGCTCAAAACACAAACACCTGCTTGCATGCGTAGAAAAAGGGTTAGTTACCGAAGAGCAAAAAGAAGCAATGTGTTATTACACTAACCCGGAAATGGATGTGCAAAAGAGCTTCTTCGGACCAATGCTAGATCGGTTTTGTTCGCCAGTAGCAGTCATGAGTGTTTCAGTACTAGCATCAGTAGCCCTGTTTTTTATACCTCCATTTGGCATAACATTTGCGGCCATTTACTTCAGCATCAGCGTCATGCTGGAAATATTTGCTCTATGCAAATCGACTAAGAGATACATGGATCTAAGGCAATTGCAAATTGATGCCCAAATCATGACAGAAAAACTGGTGGAAATTGGCGAAACTCCTCCCATAATGACTGACAAACCTGAAATTAGCAGATCATCAGCCAGGTTTCAGGCAGTTGTCGAAAGCTTACCGTCACTTGGCTTAAGTATTGCTTCTGCAGTTTGCACCGGCAATCCAATAGGCGGCGCAATAAGCTCTGCTGCCTGGGTACTGGGTATGACGCAACACGGCAATAACGAAGTGGCCTGGAAAGAAGAGAGGAATAAATTGGAACAGTTTAACAATGATGCTTATAAAATACTGAGGAGTTATTATCTACAGCAACCTGTTCAAGAAGAAACATTACAATATAATATCCCATTTTACAAACCGGGTTGTCTGGGAGTAAAGCCAGAAAAAGGGTTCGGCGGCAGCATGGTGCATTTACTCAAGAAAGGCATCAGCTATAGTGAACATATGAAAGAATTTACGCCGCAGCTAGTCACCCAAGAAGTAACGAATTCAATACAAAAGCACAAAGACAAACCGCAGAATCCCTCAGGCCGCCATTAATAATCAATTTTTCAGGTTATCAAAAAAACCCTTCATTTTACCAAAAAAACTCTCGGAAACCGGACTCGACGCGGCAGTTAATTCAGCATCGAATTGGTTTAATAATTCCTTCTGCTTTTTGCTAAGCTTGACCGGTATTTCAACATTGGTATGAATGATCATATCGCCATAACGGCCACCGGACTTCATTACCGGCATGCCTTTGTTGCGCAAACGAAACTGGGCACCGGACTGCGTTCCTTCCGGAATTGTCACCTTGACCTTGGTACCATCAAGCGCGGGCACTTCCATGCTGCCACCCAATACTGCGGTAGTCATTTTTACAGGCACTTTACAGTGGAGATCATTAGCTTCACGCACAAATAAACTATGGGGCTTAACCGTGATAAATATGTAAAGATCACCAGGCCTGCCACCTCTCTGCCCCGCCTCACCTTCTGAGGCAATGCGCATACGGGTACCATCTTCAACACCTGCAGGAATATTCACATTAAGTGTACGCTGCTGCACAACCCTTCCTTGCCCTCTACAGGTATTGCAAGGGTCAGCGATCATCTCTCCAGACCCCCCGCAAGTCTGGCAGGGGCGCTCGATCATAAAGAAACCTTGCTGGATGCGTGAACGCCCAGAACCATGACAAGTACCACAAGTAGTCCTCTTACCGCTTTTACTGCCACTGCCACGACAATCACCGCAGTTTACGCTAGCGCGGAACTTGATTTGCTGTTTGCCTCCATTATAAGCCTCCTCCAGGGTGACGTTCATACTGTATCTCAGATCAGAACCACGGTTGATATCTTCACTGGATCTCTGGCCACCACCACCCATAAATTCATTAAACATGCCCCCAAACAGATCTGAGAAATCGGAGAAGTCTCCAGCACCTGAAAACCCTCCAGCACCTCCAGGCATACCACCAGTCTGATCGAATGCAGCATGCCCCATTCTGTCATAGGCGGCCCTTTTATCATCGTCCTTCAGAACTTCATAAGCTTCATTTATCTCTTTGAATTTCCTTTCAGCTTCCTTATCACCTTGATTGCGATCAGGGTGATATTTCATTGCGAGTTTTCTATAGGCTTTCTTTATATCGTCTAAGCTCGAGCCTTTAGGAATTTCTAACAGCTCATAATAATCTCTTTTTGCGGCCATTTAATTTGAAAAATAGAACTTTAACTTTAGTAGATAGTTACACAATTCAATTTATCAAGTGCCTATCTGAAAAAAGTAATAGCTTTTTACAAAATCGATACTTGCGGCCTTAATATTTTTATGCTAGATGTAGCCAAGTTTAGACACACCCAAATAGGACTTGATGAATAAGAAATTATATCTGTTTTTAGTATTGCTTGTATTTACAGGACTCATAGTATTTTACCTAATTTCCTCCCATGTTTGCACAGAAAAACGCTACTCATTCGATATTGGTTCCGGTTCCATCAAAGCCAAAGCAGCTCTAGTTAATCATTGCAAGGGTGTCTTGGTGGAAAACCTTGGCAACTATGTGGTTCACAACAAATTTGTCAATTGTCTCATCAACTCCAATGGCACTAACAATATTTCAGTCGATTGTTTTAATAAAGGCTTAGCAGCGGTTGATGACATCGAGCACCATTATGGGATCAAATGCAGTGAGGAGAAGTGTGCTGGGGTAGCAACAGCCTGGGCTCGGCAGGCTACAAATAGCGATAATATTATTCAAGGTTTTCGAGACAAGCATATCAACGTAGAAATAGTATCTCAGGAGCAAGAAGGTGAAATTGCTTTTAAATCGGCACGCGCCCACAAGGATGTGAAACGTGTAAGTGAAAAGAATATTATTGTATGGGATATAGGCGCTGGCAGCTTTCAGCTCACCACACTTGATGATGAGGGTAAATTGCATGTTTATCATGGCGCAACTGGTATAGAAACTTATGAACAGGTTATACGTTCAAAATATAAAATTCACCAAAGCGATGAGTTACCTTATCTGACAGATGCTCAATTGAAAGAAGCTCTTGAGACTGCAAGCAAGGATGTCGGCAATCTAGTATTGAATGATCCAGTTATAGCAAAGAAACTCATGGACCCAAAAGTTAAGGTCTTTACTATGGGACGCCCTATGTACTGGGGCTTAAAAATTGACCTTGAACTGCCTGCGAATTTGAACAAAGAAAAGCTTGTGGATACAGCTCTAAAGTTTTCGGGAAAAACCGCAGATGAAATGAAGACTCTATATCATAATTTGCCAGACCATTTTATCTACTCTGCTCAAGCATCACTTGTTGTCATCTACGGCATCATGAATGGCGCAGGAATTAAAGAAATCAACATTCTGGATTCAACTATGAATGACTATGTATTGACAGAGCCTAAATTCTGGCAAAACAAATAGGTATAGGAAGTATTTGCTTGTTTTCCAGCAGTATTTAGGATTAGCATAAAAGAATGGACATAAAAGCATAAACCCAGTGATAAGAAAATTTAATATTGATAAATTTAAATTACCACTCTTACTGATATGTATACTGCTGCTTCCTATGCTGGTTGGCGAATACATTAGCACCGACATAAAATCTTTCTCATACGCTATAAGCTTGTCCATGAAGCACATCCTGGTCTTTATTCTCCCATTTATAATTTTTAGCTTCCTTTCTTATTCCCTAATCTCTCTGGGTAGCGGAGCCGTAGTATTTATAGTCCTTCTAATGTGCATGGTTTCCTTATCAAATTTTATTGCCATCATGACTGGGTATACTATGGGCGCTACATTTGTGCCCTTTTTTAATATCGCAATGCCGGCCCCAATTCTTGATGAACATGCTTTAAAACCTAGCTTCAACATCATCCTTCCCAAAATCATTGGTAATGAACCTGCTATTATAGCCGGGGTGCTTATAGGGTTATTTTTTGCCTTTAAACCCAATACATATGCTCTAGCGATCATTCAAAAACTCAATCAGTTGGCCGCCTCCTTTCTTAAGGACATTTTCTTGCCAATATTGCCTTTATTTATTTTAGGCTTTGTTTTCAAGCTAGAACATGACCGCATGCTTGCAACAGTACTTACTGTCTATGGCCCTGTGCTTCTACTCGTGGTAAGCACGCAGCTTTTCTATACTGGTTTTTACTATTTGTTAGCGGTTAATTTCTCACCTACAAAGTGTATGTCAAGTATAAGGAATATGCTGCCAGCCACGATTACCGGCTTTACCACCATATCGAGTGCAGCCACAATGCCGGTTACAATTATGTGCACGGAAAAAAATCTCAACAGTGCCAGCATGACAAGGACAATAATACCTGCTACCGCGAACATTCATACCGTAGGCAGTGCGTTGGGGTTAACCATTTTATGCATGGCGACAATGCAGGCATTTTATGGGGATGTCCCTAGCTTTATTGACTTTATCGAGTTTGCGATATTTTATACCATAGCCAAATACGCAGTTGCAGGGATCCCCGGAGGGGTGGTGATTGTCGTCACCCCACTGCTTGAATCATATCTGGGTTTTTCACCGGAAATGGTGGGATTAATCACCGCTGTCTATTTATTATTTGATCCTTTTGGCACCGCTACAAATGTTACTTGCAATGGTGCTTTTGCAATTCTATTTGGTCGCATTTATAGGTTTTTTGGAAAAGAGCTTGAAGCGGAACAAAAAGCCCGGATCAAGGCATAGAACTATGACAACCTTGCAAACAGATTTATTAAAATTAGGGCGCAATTCAAAGAAATATCAGGGCATGGTTAATCCACCTATCTATCGCACCACTACCAAAATTTATGAGAATATTGAAGAATTGTGGCAAGATGAAGTTCCAATCCACACCAGCATAGCTTATGGTAGGTCAGGCACTCCTACGGTCAAAGAACTAGAGAAGGCGGCTAGCGAACTAGATCAGGTTAATAATGCAATTGCTACTACTACCGGTATGTCGGCTATCGCCATTTGTTTTCACAGCTTCCTGAAGGCTGGCGATCATCTTTTAATCTCAGATGCTGTGTACAAATGCACACGAAGATTCGTCGATGAAGAACTGGTAAAAAGCGGCATCACTGCAACTTATTATGAGCCTGCAATTGGTGTGGAAATTGAAGAGCTTATCACTCCCCAAACCAGAATGATCTATATGGAATCACCAGGTTCAGGGACCATGGAAGTACAGGATGTACCTTTACTTACAAGCATAGCAAAAAAACATGGCATTATAACGGTGATAGATAACAGTTGGGCAACACCTGTATTCTTCAAGCCTTTTCAACAGGGTGTTGATATTGCTATCCAGTCTATGACCAAGTATATATCAGGACATTCAGATAATTTCTTAGGGATCATTTGCGCTATAGATACAGTTTTCAAACCTATTTACGCTACTGCTATAAATTATGGCGCTGCTCCTAGCCCAGATAGTTGCTACATGGCACTAAGAGGGCTTCGCACATTATATGTGCGCCTTAAGCAGCATGAGGCATCTGCAATTAAAGTTGCTAAATGGCTCAAAACCAATCCAGAAGTCCTATCAGTAATGCACCCGGCCCTGCCTGAATCCACTGGCCATGCGATTTGGAAGCGTGACTTCACTGGCTCATCAGGTTTATTTAGCTTTGCTGTCAAAGCAGATGGAGAGAAAATTAAATTATTTATGAATAGTTTAAAAGTTTTTAGCATAGGCTTATCGTGGGGAGGCTATGAAAGCCTGCTTATTCCCTACAAATTACATGGCCTAAGAAACCTCACTAAAAATTTGCTAAATGATGCATATTACTTTAGAATACATGTAGGACTTGAAGATCCCGAGGATCTGATTGATGATTTGAGAAAGGCCTTTACGTACTTTAAATAATTTTTGACGATATTACATGAGAAATTTATTACGAAAACCAATTGTGCTTGTTGGCATGATGGGCAGCGGCAAAAGCACCATCGGAAAACGACTTGCTTACAAATTAAATTTGCAATTCTATGATTCAGATAAAATCATAGAAGACAGAGATGGTTTGTCTGTTCTAGATATTTATGATTACCGTGGCGAAGAATACTTTCGAGAGCAGGAAGAAAAGACTATACGTGAAGTACTGCAGTACGGAGTCGTGGTGCTTTCAACCGGCGGCGGCAGCTTTTTCAAAGAGGATGTCCGTAAATTAATCAAAGAAAAAGCTATATCTATTTGGCTCAAGACCAATGTCGAAACCATTCATGAACGCATTAGCCGCAGAAACACTAGACCCATACAAGATCATAATATAGAAGCCATTCAGAAACTCGTCGATGAAGGCGATGACATTTATGGCAAAGCCGACATCACAGTGGAAAGTAGTGATATGGAAGCGCATTTCGTTGTCGACACAATCATGGGTAAACTAAAGACCTACTTAGAAGCTAATGAAAAAAAACTAGCCAGTAACTAAATCAAGCTTGCGCAAAAGATCATTCTAAGTATATTTTCTATATAGAATGAATCTTAACCTGGCTTTAATAATATGAAAAAAATCTTCCTGGCTTCTTTAGGTATGACATTAGCGGCATCTTCCGTACTTGCAAATCAAGAAGAGTGTCCACCTCCACCACATAAGCATCATCATCACCTGCACAGGAAACATCATGTTCAGGCAGAGTGCGATGATGGAGCTGCTCCTGTAATCAGAAGAGAGCACCGCAAAAAGGCAATCATGGAGCAAGAGTATGATTCAGGCTATATTTCACAGCACAATTATTATGGTAAACTTCTTATTGGCTTTGGCTACGCGCCAAAAATGAAATTCGTTAATCTCGCCACTACCACCGAACTAAAAGCCAAAGGGCGTGCAACATTAGGTGTTGTAGGCGCTGGTTATCTTTTTCCTCACAATATTAGAGCTGATCTAGAATTCTTTTTCAATGATGGCTTTAAGGATAAAAGACAGAATGTAGATGGTAAATTACAATCCTACATTGGTTTCTTAAACCTATACTATGATTTCCAAATGGAATCGAGATTAGTCCCATTCATAAATGCCGGTGCCGGTTATGCCAGAGACACTTTTAAATTAAGTGATAGTGCTGGTGGCTATGACCACTCCAGTTCTGGATTTGCTTTCCAGGTTGGAGCTGGTGTCTCTTATGAATTCCGCAATCGGATCTACACTGAGTTTAGCTACCGTTACATAGAACAAGGTGTTAAAAATGGGAATTTGAGAAACAGCGTTGGTACAGATGTATACTCAACAAAATCAATCTCTGGCAAGGCTCATGCTGCTATGGCAGGCCTCAGAGTTCGCTTTTAATTTCCGTCAATTGTGAACCCCCACTTGCGGGGTGTGAAGCGAACCACCCTTCGGCTTCGGGTTGACTTACGCCAGTTTATGAAATCACTTTAGGATTCTGTTTGACTAAAGTCAGTATAACCGAAGACGATTAGGCTCAGGTGTGTCCGACGTAGCCTTGGCGAAGGCGGACGCAGAAAGGTTTACACAATATTTAACTTTTTACACCAGCTTCACAACTGTATCACCACGTCGCTTGCGCTACTCAGCGATGACGCAATGCAGAATATATTTTCCACTATTTAATGCGGTTGCCATGGTGGTGTTATCTATCCAGGTAGAGCAGATGATACCTATGATTATAGATAAAATAGGTGCAGCAAACCATAGAATTAACCTGGTATGAAACTCTATATTATAAATGCTAGGCAACAAAAGCCATTGGAACAATTGTAATTATAAAACTATCAATTAAAAAAGCTAGTAGGAAATAAGAGAGAATTGGCTAAAGACGCCCTTTGCAGAGCGTCTTATATAGTTTATTAGAACTTCACATCAACGCTGGGAAGCTTTTTATTTAGAGCTTCGATTACCTTGGCAGTCATATCTAAGCTGTCTTCAGAATACACAGTTTGAGATTTATGAATAACAATCTTTACGTTATTCTTTTTGGCCTCTTCTTTCACAATATCAGTAAATGCTGCTTCAACTTTCTGCATGGCTTCATTGTGCGCTTTATCAAGTGATGTTCTGTTTTCCTGCACTTTCTTTTGCGCGTCCGCTAATTCTTTTTGCAGGTCTTCAGTTTTTTTATCATAAGCCTCTTTAGACAAAACAGTCTTTTGCTTTTCTAAATCTTCATATTTCTTTTTGAAATACTCTTCCTTCTTAGTGAATTCCTTTTTGAACTCTTCGGCTTTTTTATCTATTTGGTCACGTATCTTGGTCACGGCAGTAGCTTTTTCCAAAAGCATCTGCACATCAACTACGCTGATGGTGAGTGGCGCTTTTTCATCAACTGCCATAACTGGGGTAGAAAGCGAAACCATGGTAGCTAGTGCAACTGCAGCACCTAAGGTTTGTAACGATTTATTTAACATATTAATTACTCCATTGAGATTTATTGAATATTACTAAAACTGAGTGGTAAATTGCAAGTCAAATCTTCTCAGCTGATCATACTTCTCCTTCTGCAAAGGAATTCCATAATGGATACCTATTGGCCCCATCGGAGATTTCCAGTATATACTCGCTCCATAAGAAGATCTGAGTTTTTTTGAATCGAAGATGTCTGATTTCTTTTTTATGTCCACAGTGAAGAGCGATCCCGCATCAGCAAAAACTGCCCCTTTCACCCCCAACTCTTTTGGTAAACCCAGTGGGAATTGCACTTCTACAGTACCAGCATAATAATTTCTACCACCTAAAGCATCTCTAGTATTTCGGTCACGCGGTCCAATCCCGGAGCGATCAAAGCCTCTGACAAAATCACCGCCTATGTAGTAACGGTCATTAATGTTAACTTTTTTACCACCAAGACCTGTTATATTACCAGCTCTAGCTCGTGCAAAGAAGATAAGGTCTTTTTTGTATAGTGGGAGGTAAAAACGCCCCTCACCTTCGTGTCGCAAATAACGTACATTACCTCCAAGCCCGGCTATATCCTGATCTCCCCTAAGCATAAAACCACTAGTTGGTTCTATCCTGCTATCGGTACGGTCGTACGCCAAAGTGTGGCCAATGGAAGAGCGAGTATACTTCCCGCGTTGACTTTTAACATAGATAGAAGCTAAAGGCGAAACATCATATATGTTTTCATTAGCAAGGGTGTAGTTTAAGCCATGCGAGAGATGCTCGGTGATCTCATAGCCTAGTTTTAATATGCCACCTACTTTACGACTGCTGAAAGAAGATTCAGATTTATAATCGTTGCTGGTAGAGAATAAATCAAATCCAGCTTGCAGATGATCTTTATCAAGGAAATGAGGCTCAAGAAAACCAAACGTAACCTGCCGCGCTTTCTTGGCTTGAGTAAACCCTACTGAGACCAATTGCCCTTTTCCTAAGAAATTAGTTTCAGTTAAGGTCACGCTGCCAAGAGGGCCGATTGCGGTATTATAGCCGGCAGCAAAGTTTACGCTACCAGTTGATGTTTCTTCGACCTCCACATCAATATCCATCTTATCGGGATCGGCAGTTCTTTTGTTTTTAAACTCAACTTTATTAAAATAACCCAGGTTTTCTACACGCTGCTTTGAACGTTGAATCTTAGATATATTGTAAGGATCGCCTTCAGCAAGCCTGAATTCGCGCCTGATAACATGATCCAGAGTACGGGTATTATTTTTAATATTTATTTTATTGATATAAACTTTATAGCCTTCCTTAATCCTGTAAGTAATATTAGCCATTTTAGTGACTTTATTAGTTTTAATAATCGGTTCTACCTCAACGAAAGGGAAACCATGATTGCCTAACTCATTGGTCAGTTTTTCCACGGTTTCTTCAATCTCCTCTTGATTGTAAGTATTTCCGGTTTTAGTCACGATTTGTGACTCAAGGCCACGATGATTAAATTTCTTTAAGTGGTTATCGATTTCCACATTACCATAAGTATAAATTTCCCCTTCATGCACCACAAATGTAAGCAAAAAGGCATCGCGCTTTTGCGACAGCTCTGCGGTTTTAGAAGTTACCCTAGCGTCAGCATACCCCCGATTCTTATAAAAGCGCCCTATTAGCTCCTCATCGAATTTCATTTTCTCCGGATCATATATGTGGGCCGAGGAAAAAAAGCGATACCATCTGTATTCCTTTGAAGCTATGGTATCGGCTAACTCAGAATCACCGTAATTTTCATTGCCATCGAAGTTGATCTTCCTAATTACTGCCTCAACCCCTTCCTTGATTTCATAGACCAGATTTATGCGATTTTGATCAAGCTTGATGGTTTTAGGTTCCACTCGCGCGGAAAAGAAGCCCTTTCTTTGATATAGAGTTACAATCCGTCTTACATCTTCCTGCATTTTATCTATAGAAAAAATCGAGCGCGGCTTAAGCAAAAGTTCTGAAAGCAGGTCAGCATCCTCTATCTCACTATTACCATCAAAGCCAACTTTGTTAATCATTGGATTCTCCACAACCTCGACCACCATAGTGTCGCCCTTCATATATATCTTGATGTCTGAGAAAAAACCCGTCCTAAAGAGGCTTTTAATCGATTCATCAACTTTACTCTGGCTGTAGGAATCGCCACGATTGAATTCCAAATAGGCAAAAATTGTCTGCCCAGTAACGCGTTCATTACCAATATAGCGAAATTCCTTAATCGGCGAAGCTAAAGCACCTCCTGCAACTGAGAAGGTGAGAATAAAAAATAATAGCACGGTATAAATGAAACGCATCTCTTACTGCTAATGAAGTTTAGATATGACTTGATACACCATTTGAAAGCGTTCTGCAAGTCCAATGGTAAAGCAATTTGAACTTTATTTTAAAATTCTTTATAAGCCGCTCTATTTTTGCCCTAATGGAGTAGGCTTAAGTCCTTCTCCAGCAGAGGTATCTTTCTCTGGTGCTGGTGCAGCAGGTTCACCCTCTACTGCATTGGAAGGAAGTGGCAGGGATATAGTGACAGTTGTGCCCAGCCCTACTTCGCTGCGAATATCAAATTTACCTTTCATAAGCTCAACAAGCTTTTTGGTAAGCGGCAACCCTAAGCCAGTCCCCTCATAACGGCGGCTTAGTTTATTATCTACCTGCCCAAATGGTGCCAAAGCTTTGGCCAAGTCTTGCGCTGCCATACCGACACCGCTATCATGAACTTCTATGCTGATCATATTGTTATCAGTGTTCTTCCATAGTTTTAGGCCTACTTCACCATTTTCAGGCGTAAATTTTACTGAATTAGAAAGCAGATTAAGGATTACTTGCTTAAGCCGTTTTGAGTCAGCAAAAGCGATTATGTGTTCTGTAGGGATATTCTCAGTAAGTTTAACTTTGGCTTGCTCAGCGCGCGGTAATACCATTCTCACGCACATCTTCGACAGCTTAGTGACATCGACTTGTTCAAAATCAACAGTAAGTTTATTTTCCTCTGCTTTGGAGAAATCAAGAATGTCATTGATCAGGCTCAACAAGTGAACTCCCGAGGTGTGAATATCTTTTATGAACTCTTTGTATTGATCATTATTAATTGGCCCCATAGCCTCTGAGCTTATGATTTCTGAAAATCCAATAATAGCGTTGAGCGGCGTTCTGAGTTCATGGCTTACATTGGCAAGAAATTGTGATTTAGCTTTGCTTTCAGATTCGGCAGAAGCCTTCGCAGAAGCCATTTCAAGGCTTACTTCTTGTTGTTTTTCAATAACTGATTCTGCCTTTTGCGAAGAAACGAAAACTGCAGTAGTTAATACAGCAAGCGCGGTGATAACTAAAAAGATCAGCATAAATTGGATAGTGTCAATACGCTTCACTGTTTCGGTAACATCAAAATTGATTTCAAGCACCGCTTTAGCTTTTGAAGCGAGATCATCTGTCCCTTGCCTAACTTCTGTAACCATGAGAGGTATGAAAGACTTCAATATAGACTTATTTGATAGTTTACCATTGTCGTTGATGTCAACATTTGAGATAGTAAAACTTATATTCTTACCTTCACCTGCAGCTTTAATAGCGTTCTTATCTCGGTTAACATCTTTAAAACTTAAAAATCCAGTTTTTTCGGTAAGCACAGCATCGTTACTAGCGAATACCGTACCTTTGACCAGCGAGTGAATAGTGACTTGCACAAGATTATTCGCACTAAATAATTCTTTGCTATCATCGACAAATGCCTGGTATTGCGGAAATATTTTCCATTCGGAAGGATCGTGATCAGTGATATAACCAATGACCGGGTAATACCTGTTCCAGATAGATTTGGTATATGAATCGGCCAGAACTTTCGCCTCTTGTTCTACAGATAAGCGCAGAACATTTTCAACAAAAGTACTTTTAAAATACATGCCAGCAATTAAAGTTAACAGTACTAAAACACCGAAAACTGATACCGCTACATAACGCAGGTTTGAAAACATCTAAAAGTCACACAAAGCTAATAACTTACAGGATCATGATGGTTTAATTTAAATATTTGTGCAAGAGTATTTTACAGTTTTTGTATTACATATATAAATGCTTACATGTAATATAAGTCTGCAACGCGTAAAACGGAGTAATTTGTGAAGTTACCTGAAAGAGAAAAAAGTTCCCATAAGGGAGAGCGCGGCCGGGTTGCTATTGTGGCCGGCAGCAAAGATTATTATGGGGCTCCGATATTTAACGCCCTGGGAGCTGAGTGTTCTGGGGCTGATCTCATCACTCTTTTCTTACCAGAGCAGCACTTACAAGTGGCTAAATCGAGTTCCTTGAATTTATTCCTGCGCGAATATGTGAAAGGCAATCTGGGTCTTAAAGATTTAGGCCTAATCCTGAAAGAATGCGAAAGCAATCACGTTCTTCTTATGGGAAGTGGCTTAGGACGAGACCAAGACACTTTGCGCGTAATAAAACTGATTTTAGAGAATGTTAGAATTCCGGTAGTGCTGGATGCCGAAGCACTGTTTCCTGATATTTTAGAGATAAAACATGAGGCAAACTGGGTAGTAACACCTCATGTAGGCGAATTCAAAAGGCTGTTTGGCATGGATGCAACAGAGGCTAAGGTTATTGAATGCGCTAAAAACCATGGTCTTACTGTATTACTCAAAGCTCCGGTAGATATAATTTCCGATGGTGTTTCTACTTATATAAATGCAACGGGCTGTCCCGAAATGCGTGTGGGTGGGACTGGTGATGGGTTGGCTGGAATAGTAGCAAGTTTTATTTCGCAAGGTTTTTCGCCATTTGATGCTGCCTGTTCAGCTGCACATTACTTTGGGTTAGCTGGAGAGGATCTGGCTAAACACAATTACTGCTTTACAACCCAGGAGATAATAAAGCATTTCCCTAAATTCATTCGGGCTCATACTTCTTAGATCAAGCCATCGTCAGCAGATGGTGAATGCCTGATCAAATGATTACCTAATATTTCTCCGTCTGTATCAAACTGAAGATACGATTTGTAATTATCACATCTAATAGAAAACAGGCTATTACCCGTGAATTCAAAGGTTGGTATTTTCTGCGAACATAACAATTCCATAGTTATTTGCTCTGGTTCAAGTTTCCCACCTAACTTTCTGCAATCGCTTTTAATATCATCTATGCTGGATGATTTCTTGCTTTCAGGCGAAGCGATAGAGATCACCCAATCATTATTTACTATACAGTCCCTTTCCATAAGCAGCTGTTGCTTAACTTTTTCTATAGCTCTGTATTCTAAGAATTTAACTTCTTCATATATTTCTTTATTATAAATCTGATCACCATGGACAAAATAACCATCTCCTATATGGCTCTTGGATTGGATTTCCGGACAGCTCAGTGCGCCTTTAAAGCTCAGTGTATATGCTATAAGTTCCTTGCTTATAGTATATTGATGATTTCCTTTGCTATCGAAAAACGGGGATTTGGTAAGGTTGTTTTGTTTATCATTATGACTTGTTATTATAGAATATATAGCAAGGTGCTCTTTATATCCAGCTTTATACCCGTCTTTGTTGGAAGAACTAGTAGTCAGGGGGTGCGTTGAATCAATGGTGACTTCAAAAAGTTGCGTAACCGTTGGTGTTGGGCCTGTAGCAAAACCAGCGTCATTTTCAAAAAGGCTAATATGCTTAAATTTCTTTAAATCAAATTTATTAGCTGCTCCGTGTTCAAATATATCATCATATAACTTATAAAGATTTCCATTAACTGGGCTAAATACATTAGTGCCCCAAGCATTGCTGTAGATTTTTGCCTGAGAATGTGATGTAAAATTGCTTGTCGAAGTAAGCTTAAGATCACCTACGCTGCAGGGTTTGCAATTTCGATATGCTATAACTTTATTATACTTATTTACTGCGGGGGCAATAGTCCCATCTGGAAACCGATCAATTACATCATCCAAATCAATTGCAACTAGGTCGCAGATAACTTTGAACATATCCCCCACCACCAACTTCGTATCCTTTTAAAGAATATAAGATATGCAAAACAAATACACATTATTTTTTACGCGCAACTGCTAGTAAATTTGTAAGCTATAATTCATTGTGAAAGCTTGGATACTGCTGTTCAAACTCTCTGGAAACAAGCGGAGCATTTACAATTTCGCCATTCTCATCAAACTCTAGGTAAGATTGATAATTATCACATTTAATGGAAGCAATTTTATTATTACCTAATTCAAAATCCGCTCCCTTTTTCGAACATATATACTTTAAAGCATCCTGCATAGAGTTCAATTTTCCTCCCATCAGTGCACAAGTGTCATCAATAGATAAAGGATCTGCTCCTTGATTGGTATCAATCAAGGTTACGACCTTATTATTTACGACACAATATCTATAGGTTTCTAACTGTGCCTCGATCCTTTCAATTAAATCTCTTTCCATGAATTTTATAAATTCATGTCCATGCCTGCTGTAAATTTGGTCACCATATACAAAATACCCATCACCAATATTAGCTTTATGTGAAATCGCCGGACAATCCAAAGTTCCTTTATAACGTAAAGAATATGCGACCAGAGGATGAGATATCACAAAGTACCCTGGCTTGAAAGCAGCGTCAAAAGCACCGAATGAGAGAAAGGTATTATGAGTAGCATTAGTAATATCAATGTAGACTGCTTTAGAATGGTATTTCTTATATCCAGCTTCATAACCCTCTAAATTTAGGGTAAAAGGCTTTTGGGGATTAGTTACATCAATTATCATCTCATAAACACTTGTGAGTCCCGCATAATTAATAGCAAGCCCAGGGTCACTTTCAATTAGGCCGATAAATTTAAAATTACTCAGGTTAAATGCTTTAGAGGCGCCGACATCTAGTATGCTTTCATATGCTTCATAATAATTTGGATTTATTGGGCTAAGTACATTTTGGCTCCAAGCAGCATTGAACATTTCGACTTCTTTTGGTGTGTTCTTACTGGTAGAGGTTAGCTTAACAT
Source organism: Alphaproteobacteria bacterium (assembly GCA_013288625.1). Taxonomy (GTDB): domain Bacteria; phylum Pseudomonadota; class Alphaproteobacteria; order Rickettsiales; family Midichloriaceae; genus JABDBN01. Next base: position 20,402 of record JABDBN010000024.1, read on the forward strand.
GTTCAACATCACAGGGCTTACAATCCTTATACTTAATCACTTTATTATATTTCTTTGCTGCAGGTGCATAATTACCTTTCGGCATCAGATTAGCTACTTCGTCTAACCTAAGTGTAGTAACATCGCAAATAATCTTATACATATTTCCTGCCCATTTATTCGTTCAATGACGGAATAATATAATGGAAGCAGGCAAATATCCAGAAGAACTTTGTTAAATTAACTGGCTTTTCTATGTATCGCGGCCGCCGGACGGGTCTTTCGGAGCTTCAACTCGCCGTATCGACTCTTTTACCACATGATCGTCTGGCGATACTGCTGGTTTATGCTTCTGAGCCCAGGATGGAGGCTCTCCTGGCGGTGGTCCCGGTGGTGTTTTACCGTGCAGCTTACCAACAGTGGGGTTGGGCTTAAAATTAGCAGCAAAGTTCTTCCCGAGTGATGGCGGAGGAGTAGTCGCTGGTGATGGCGTAGGAGTTGTCGCTGATGGCGTATTAATTCCAGACTTTTCTATTGGCGGTTGCGATGGCTGAGTTTTCGAAGGTGGTAGCTCAGATGGGGGTTTTGGTTGTGAATCTGCTGGAGGAAGTGGTGGTGGTGGTGGCAGTGAACTTGCTGGAGGAAGTGGTGGTGGTGCTAAGAAAGTCGGCTGCATAGGAGACACCGACGGAAGTGGTGAAGATGGTGAAGGATTCATACTTCTAGAAGGTCGCGGCACGGATGGAGGTGGTGATGAAGGTGGCGAAGGCTGGTTACTTCTAGATGGTTGCAGCTTCGGTATAAGTAGCGGCGTAGGCATACTGCTTCCAGGCATTTGCTCAGGCTGCAGTTTTTGATTAGCGATTTTAGCCAATGCTTCAATTGACTTAACACCTTCTAATTTCAACATGGGCCTCTCTTTATGAGGGATATCATTTATCTTTATTCCCGCACCAATAACTATAAAATTTTCACCTAATTTATCAGCCAGATTTTTTGCGGCATTTTTTGCGGAATCTTTGTTCTTTTCCAAAGAATCACTATTTGTAACAGCTAATGGTATTTGTACTTCAATCCTCGCACCTTCAGATAATTGGAATTTTTCAGGAAAATTTGTTGGTAAGCTCGGCAGACTGTTTGCTGGAATATCGTAAACTACATCTGGCTTGCCCCCCTCTTTCACCACAACTTTTAAAGCAGGATTTTTTGAAATGCCCAGTCCATCAACTATTTTAGAAATGTCAGTCTGAGCAGCCATTGCCATAAATGGAACTAGATTAGTCATAGCCTGCACTATACTTTCCTTACTTACCTCAGCCATCATACTACCCGAGGTTAGGAAATGAGAGAGTGGCTTGGTGTTTAGTATTAGCCGAGCCGAGGTGGTGGCATGTGATTAAAAATAAATTTCAAAAAAGAAAAGAGTTTTGAAAAGATGAGGAAATGAGGTAGAAGAGCAT
>JABDBN010000025.1:0-871 GCA_013288625.1 Alphaproteobacteria bacterium
ATAAGGTGATAAGGTGTATTATGTAAAGCGCAGCTATATAATAGCTCTAACTCATGCACACTAAACTTGCAAACGGGTTTAGCTCAGCTTCGATATCTATGCTGCATACCCCGTTTTGGTCATAACCAGTTGTGCTGTCATAATATTGTTCAAAATGGTTATGGGATTCCATTAATGCTTTTTGCGATTTTGGCATGTACTTATGAAGGTCAAGATGCCAATTTGTACACCCAAGTTCATCATATACATCTTTGCCTTTCAGGGTTATATGTTCATCAATATTATATGTTGGACCAGATTCACTGTCCCCTGGTTGGTAATGAGGGTTATCATAGCGCTTAACTACCTTCTGGTCAGCATCTAATCTGTACATAGCTCTGATATCCTGGGCATTTATCTGATTCAATATCAATTCATATTCATTCCAGTTGCTGCCACATATTTTTATGTCATTCTTAGGGATTCTTATTTCCATTAAGACTCCAAAACTATCATTTTCTTTATAGTGTTCTGAGGCGTATTTACCGGCATGATATGGGTGAGTGCTCGTATAAGCACCACTGAATTCCCAATTAGATGTGCTAAATTTTAATTGATCACGGGTAAGGTAAGTAGCCATAGTAAGTAGTAAGTTGTCATTATAACCAAAGGATTTATATCCGGTTTCAAATAGTGAATTTACATAATCATCATTAAAAGATCCCCTGATGCCACGATAAACAATAATATCATGCTCCATAGGTTTTTGGCGGAATCCTCCATAAGCAAGTATTTCCATAGAGTAATCATGGTCAAGCATTAGCATCGCTTTACGAACTAATCTTCTTTCTGCTGAGTTACCTAACCTTGAAGAATAATCTATTATTTTTTC
>JABDBN010000025.1:881-14633 GCA_013288625.1 Alphaproteobacteria bacterium
TATCAGCTACAGAATTTTTATTAAGATAGTATTCAGCAAGCTTATGTAAATAACCATAGATAGCATCAAACGAATCAGTTGGCAGTTTAGGTAGGTAAAATTTGTATGAATCTGCAACAGTAATGCCTGGATTATCTATCAGGTTTAATAATTTGTTGGGAAGGGCAATACCGGCTTTCATCATTAAATGGTTAATAGCTTTATGCTTGTTTAGATCATTGCTCATTTCTATCCCAAGCATAATAGAATCAACTATTAGTGAGACAGGATCATTCTCTAAAGCTAAGCCATGTTTTTCCAGTAACTTAGCAAGAGGAAAATTGCCTTTAGTCATCTGATATTCCAGAGCATTTAAACCCTGGCTATTTATAACTGGCTGTTTAGGTATGAAATTCATTTCATACAATTTATCAAGCAAAAGGGGAGAGGTGGTTTTATGCAGCACGGAATTTCCGGAATCGTCAATTTTTAACTGGCATACCTGTTCGAGCACCCCTCTTTTTTGCAAAATACCCATAATATATTCGGTTTGCTTAGTCTTTGCTACGGGCAAAACTGATGCTATTTGTTCGTTGCTGAGACGTTCAGTACTATAATTTAAAAATTCAGGCTTTTCTTCTGTGTTCCTGGCAATGATGACTTTTGGGTCTATATTCACCCCATTAGCAATGAGCCATTTCATTGCCTCAAACTTATTATATCGTACTGACGAACTTAAATCATCAGCTTTTATCTTAGCGCCGCTTTCAAGCAATAATTTTGCGATTTCAAACTGGTCGTTAAATAAAGCAACAGTGATAGCACGTTCATACTGGCGGTTATAACTATTAACATCCTGCCCCTGCTCTATTGCCTCTTTTATAGACTTTATATCGCCATTTTTGATTGATTCAAAAAAATCCATTTTAAAATCTACTATTCATTTCAATAAATTATACATTAAAAATGCAATAATATCAAGTTCAATTCGCTTTTTGATTTATTTTATTAATATTTAAATTGCCTGTAGGGAAATCTGGTAAAATATAGATTAATATTAGTCTCTACTGATTATTCAATAACTCTCCAAAAATGCATGTAGTTTTAGTCGCGCTTACGTTGTAGACATTAGCATCGGCAGCAGTAACGCAAGGAGAAGTTAAGCTGGTTCCATCATCCTGACTCCGCATCGATCCAGTTTTTGCCCCGATGATGAGACTGGTGCTGCTTATCGTTGCGTCATCCAGCTTATGATCGAGACTAAATGCTTCATCCGGAGTGAAAGCGCCTAAATTCGGAACATTAGGTGGAGTTACCCCATTTGGCGTTCCTTTTGCTATGAATAGCAGATTCTGATTAGTCTTATCAGGCCACGTCGGCGTCATTACTCCAGGAAAAATTACCGCGCCTGCAGGAAAGAAGATTATATCTTCAGAAGATTGAATTACATAGTAAGCGCCATCTACCTTGCTGCTAGGAAAGCTTTCTGAAAAAAGTGTGGTTCCGGCATCCGGAATCTTGCTAAAGCCTTGGGAAATCATGCCTGCTAATGATAATTGCTTCCACGCCAGCCTTTCTTCAGCGAGATTAGGAAGTAAAACCAGCCCATCGCCATTTCCGTCACAGTAAACCCCGTTATTATCAGTAACACAGGTGCTTGGCCAGAACAGATCGGCATTTGACATATCGCCAGGCACAGCGTTATACTTGCTGATAAAAGTAAAAGCGGCTGTCTGATAATCTCTAAAATCAACTACAACCGAGTTTAACCGGGCTTGCTCTATCAAACTTGAACCAGCAGCTACCCCCGCAATTAGAAATCCAATGATTATGATTACTATTGACAATTCCACAAGGGTAAACCCTTGTTTTTTCGATGTTTTTATAACTCTGCACATAAACAACCCAGCCCAAGCACCGCCTTGCTCTCACTTTAAGTATAGCATAGAAATGCTTAAAAAGGCATTAATTGCGGAAAAATGTAGAGTATTGCAACGGCTATAATGATTATTTGATGAAAATTGGGAATTTAAATCTTTTTAAAAAATATGCTTCTATTTTATGTAAATTGATAGTTGAACTTACCATTTACATAGCATTATGTAGGCCGATATAACTATGCCAAATATTATAGAAGCATAGTAATTATTTATATTGTCAATCTATATAGTAAATACGCGCACTATTTAGATATTCAAATTATATTGAATGTCAGATAAATACATGGTATTATTAGGTATATAGATGTAAATGGAAGTAAATAATATGAGCACAATAACAAGTAAAATCAAAAGGCGTATACGGGCTAAAGGGCGTGGATGGGTATTTACACCTAAAGATTTCCTAGACATAGCTTATAGATCAACAATAGACAAAGTACTTGCCAGGCTTGTGTCCATAAAGCTAATAAGAAAATTAGATAGAGGGATATATGATTTTCCAGTAAAACACGATATGCTTGGTACCCTATCACCTAAAATGCATAACCTTGCCAGAGTTATTGCAGCAAAAACAGGAGACGATATCATTTGTCCATCTGGTGCTACTGCTGCAAATATGTTAGGGCTTTCTTTGCAGGTTCCTGCTAAATCTGTATATTTAACTAATGGGGCATCGCGCACAAAGAGTATAAACGGACAAATAGTCATAATTAAACATGCTCGCGTCCAACTATTTAAAAAGGTCCCAAAGCCGGTCAATCATATGTTACAGGCGCTCGCCTACTTAGGAAAAGCTAATATAACTGATGAAATCATAAATCAGTGTAGTAAAATACTAAAAGAAAATGATAAGATGGTGCTGGTAAAAATTGCCCCACAGATACCAGGTTGGATCTCTGATGTAGTGCATAGAATAAAGGACTTAAAAAATATTTAAACCCTATAATGATAGAAAAGGATTTTTGGGTTTGCATAGCTTTATATCAAGTATTTTCGGATCCTGAATTAAATAAACATATGACTTTCAAAGGGGGGACTTCGCTTTCTAAGGTCCATAAACTCATTGATCGTTTTTCAGAAGATTGTGACATATCTTTGGATAAAGAGTTTTTAAAAGTGCCAGATGCACAAGAAATTGGAATATCTGGAAAAGAACGAACCCGTAGAATAGATGCGCTTAAAGAAGCCGCATATAAAACTGTATCTAAGCAAATCCTACCTGCCCTAAGACAAAAGTTTAGTATGCTCTTGAATAAAGGCGATAAATGGGACATAGAACTAGATGAAAAGGACAAGCAAACTATTTTGTTTTCTTACCCCAGAACTTTAAGTTATGGAAAGGGGTATGGTAATGGGGCATATGGAGCGGGTGAATTTGGAGAGGGTGAATTTGGCTATGTTAAGCCTATTGTAAGGTTGGAATTTGGGTCACGTAGTGGGGCTGAACCGCATAAGCTAAGTACTATTACTCCTTATGTAGCAGAGGTGTTCCCTCAATGGTCTCAGGGCACTCCATATAAAATCGCAACATTATCAGCTGAGCGAACGATATGGGAGAAAATAGTAATCTTACATGCGCTTCATCATGGAATGAAACCAAATGAAAGGAGGGCAAGACACTATTATGATCTCTATAAAATGGTCTCCCATGATAATCTTATTAAAAGCGCTCTCCAGCAGGTAATTTTATTAGATAAAATCGTAGAAACTTGCATTACATATTTTAAAGATAATAAGGCTTCATATGAAACAGCAAAAATTGGTACTTTAGCTATTGTACCAAAAGTTCTCATGATAGAAGACTTGAAAAAAGACTATAATGCTATGAATGAAATGTTTATAGGTGAGCCACCTGAATTTGAAGCAATACTTGATAGTATAATAAGTCTAGAGAAGAGGATTAATTCTATTTCTGTTTCAGCCTCGTAACGGATTATTTACAGTAAACGCCGCCCATCGAACTTCAGTTCTTCGCGACTGTTTTCCAGATGTCTCAGAACTAGAGAAGTACAAGTCACGCTTTGGGGTATTACTACTACTGGGGTAGCAGCAAAGTTTGGTATGCCAAGAAACGTGCATACATGCGTGAGTAATGCAATGGGCAAATTCCTATTTGCAAACATAGATGTGATTTTACAAACTGTGTTTAACTGAGCTCTCTGACTTGCAATCTCATCAATGAATTCATGAACGCCTTGCGCTATTAAATCCCTATAACTATTTACCCGATTAGTCATGTTTTGCAGATTATCAGAGGGGTTAAGCCACTTTCCTGTAGGGCATAATCTTGGGTCGGCATATGCCAGAATTAGAGGAGTTGTTTGTTTATGGGCAATCGACTCAACACTGGTTGATAATGCAGTTAAAAATAGTATATTGCTATGTATGGGGTCAGCTTCATGCAGCAACAACTCTACTATCTGGGTTTTGCAAGAAGATACAGCTTCACGAATTGCACCTGAATTATGAGCTTTCAGCATTGCCTGCTTTAGTCTTGGGTCAATTTCTTTCAAGAGTAGTTTAACTATGTTCATATGGCCATGTTTTGCAGCTATTCTGAATACAGAGTAATGATCAAAAGCAATCTCTATTTGCTTATGTACTGGATAATCCTCCTGTAACAGTAATTCAACCATTGGTTTGTTTCCATTTTTCGCAGATAGTCTTAATGCGGCAAAATTAAGGAAGCTAACCATTGTATGCTTAGATAGTGGGTGAACTTGACGAAAAAACATCGCAACGGCATTTGCATGTCCTTTTTCTGCAGCCATGCGGGGGGCGAGGAAGGCATTATAGCTAATAAAGTCCTGCTGCCTATCAGGTGTTGCTACACTTAGCAACATTACCAGTATGTCTAGTTTATTATCTGTCGCAGGTTTAACTAGAATGCTGGGAGAAACCTGGTACATGAGCAGCGCCATCTCATCATCACTAAAGTCGATTAGGATGTTATTAACTTGCTGGGTATCTCCTGCAAATACTGCAGCTTCTAATTTTTGAACAATGTTAGTTTCTCTGCTGCGCCATAAACCCAAAAACCCCAAAGCGTGTTGTATAGACTGTCTCATAGTTAATCTCCATCCTATCGCTGTACTTTTTCTTATGACATTATAGCAGGCTCTTGTAACAATTATATTAAGGAAGGAGGTATTTATTGAAAGCACCTAGGGAGCTTCATTTCCTCATTACTTCTATCCAGGTTTTCTACAAATCCAATGGTAAGTGGTAGGTTTTATTCTTCTTCGTAGCAATCATCATCGCGAACATCATTGCTGAAGATGCCCCTTTCCCGCTCCCGTTGCTGCTGATAGAGATCGGCAATGATATCATGCACCTTCTCATTAGCTCCTTCTTTCAGCAGGCCAAACTGCTTGGCAGCTTGTAAGATGATCTCAAAGTCCTGAGCCGTAAGTTCATCCAGCTTTTTAGGTTTGGGGAAAAGCTGTAGCTGCCTGCCCATGAGACTTTGTTCGATCGGGATAAGATGTCGAAGAATCGAACAGAGTCTTTGTAAGGTCAGTGAAGCCCGATCGGACTTTTCCAATAGATCAAAAAACTTATCGTCATTTCCAACATGAAAGGCGATTTTGCGCACCAGAAATTGAGCTATCTTACGCGCGCTTTCCGCAACATCCTGATGCTCAATTAGTAAGTTTTCCGGAGTTTCCTTCGGGGGTTTAAGCTCGGTTACTGTTTGTTCTTCCATATTATTTCTCCTCAATTATTTTCCAAATATGCCTAAAAACGACATGAGCAATGGGATAATCACACTTGTTTGCGTGAGCATGGCGCTGATAAACCATTTAAATAAATCAGCACGCAGTTTCTCCAGCTTGCCATCCATTTGCCCAACCAGTTGTTCAAACTTTATTTCAAGGTATTTATTGCTTTCTAAATTGCTGTGGGTTGCGTTAACTTCCTCGACCAGGGCCTTTGCCTGAGCCTTACTAAAGCTGGCGTCAAGCAGGCGCTTGACCATACGGCGTTTTTCAATTGCGTCCATAAGTTACTCCTTAATATAATTATAAAATTTAATTTTCATTCCGGCAGTCCACCGTGAGTGATCATGAAAGGCATGCGTATCTTCTATGTCGGTGCGAATGCTGCCTTCGGGTTTGTGGCTTCCAAGAATATTGTTTATCGCAGCCATAAGGCTCAGCACCTCAACATTTGAAGTCTGCTCCGAGTGGATCTCCAGGTAGATGGTTATAAGCTCAGACGGCGGCTTAATAAGCCAGGGTTCGGTTATGATTTCGGTAAATTGTACATAAGGCAAAATCGGTCAATGGGGTAAAAAGCTGTATACTTTAGCCCCCAGTTTTGCCGAAAGCATTTGGTAAAGCCACTGCTCAATATCAAGTGAGTTCCTCATTTCTTCCTCCTGATTAACATCAGTTCTAGGTAGCGGTTTTTCTCTTCGTGATTGATTACCTGGTCTACGAGGTAGACATCTTCCAACCATCGCAGTTGTATCCCTTCCCTAATCATTGGATGAAAGCGGGTGAACATTCGATGAGTCCAGGGATGTTGAGGGCGCAAACCCTGAGATTTTTTATCAGGGATTATGGGGATCAGCTGTGCCCAGGAGCTATATACCTCCTTCCACTCAACATGATAGCCGCCAAAGCCATCAAGGGTCAACTCAGGGTCAAAGAATACGCATAGTTTATCGAATTGTGAGAAATATATTTGTGTCATATGAACCTCTATATACGGAAAAATTTAAAGTCATTGTAGCGCGACATGGGAAAGCCCTGAATTGAGCCGCGATTTTCATAGAGAAATGCAACATGCGCGCACATAATCAGCCTTATCTCTTCAGGTACATCGGAAGCTGATTCGCCAAATCCCGCGCTGAATTTGATGCTGATAAGATAGGAAAGCGGCTGCATATAAAAAAGCAGCTCGGAATTCTCGGGATCGAATTTATAGAGATCAGTGTTATAAGTACTCGCTTTGCCCTGGTAATTGATCAATTCAATCTCGTTAATCTTCCTGGCCGGTCTTTTGGGTAACTGAAGCATGCTGTTAGGAAAGCCACGGTATATCGCATGCCATTCCTGCGAGAGCAAGGCCAGAGATGTATGAGACTCACAGCTTTGGCTTACAGACTTAATAAGATTGGCGATCAGTAAGTCATCATGATCGGTAGTAATTTTCAAATAGGCCTTGGTTTCCGCTAAAGTGAGCGCAAGGTTAGTGGATGTGCGCGTGCACACGATGGAGTATGGCGTCATGTTTTACCTCAACTATTGTAGATTAAAAAAAGGCATACTCTTCGCCTTTCGAGAATTGGCGGCGTCATGCTTCGGGCTTCGCATTTCGTTACGTATGAAGGATACGCGCCTCATGCTCACCGCTTGCATTCCTACCCAATTCCCGAAATGCTTTGAGTACCCTTAGGCTGATCGGTGTTTAGGCTGCGAGTCGAAGCAGCTTGATCGCTTCAAAATTAGTAACATCACCCCCTACCCGCCTGGTGGTATAGTATTTTACAAAGGGTTTGTCGGTATAAGGGTCGCGCAGGATACGGATGCCCTGGCGGTCAACAATCTGGTAGGCGGATTTAAAATCAGCAAAAGCCATGACAACACTCTCTTTGCTCAGGCCTGGCATATCGGCACACCGAGCAACCACGCAGCCAAGCACCGTATCGGGATTCCCAGCTGCCAACCCAGGCTGCCACAGGTATTGTCCGTTAGTGTTATCCTTTAGCAGACGTAAAGCCTGCACGGCGGCGCGGCTCATCAAAAACTGCGCTCTGACCGCATAAACTTCCCTGAGGCTGAAGTAGAGTTCAAAGATACTCCTTGGCGTGATATTATTCGGATCACCCGTCGTTATTTGCTCAATCTTTCCCCAGGTTTTGCCATTATCACAAGCCAGGATTCCTTTAGGTTTGCCCTCCCCGTCACCGTTGATAAAAGCCGAGTTCTCCATGCGCACAAATATGTCAGTAAGCTTGCTGGCAAGCCAGGACTCTATATCAATACTCGCATCATCAATGAGCTTCTGGGTCGCCTTCGGTTGGGCATAGAGCTCATGCACTGGGATGATCTTCTTGCCGATCTGGGGAGTTTTGGTGTCAGGTCGAGCTTCGGTTTCCGAAGTCCAGCCCGCAGATGCCTCATCATGATCTTCAATAAGCTCGAGAGCATCGGTTGATATGCTGGTAATGCTGGCAAGCTGTCGCATAGGAGAATTGTCTTCAATAGTTTTAATCATAGTTTCAGACATATAGGAAGTGACAAGATAGCCACCATCATTATCCGATCCCGCTGACAGGGTTTTTCTCTCCAACTGCCCTAGCCTGCTTTCACTACCCTTGCGAAGATAATCGCAGAAGGCCTGTTTGTATTCACGCTCTGAGGATGAAGATTGCTGCGATTTACTTTCGGCATGAGGTCGGTAGATAGCGGTTTCAAGGCGCTCGATATTATCCTGATAGAAATCAAGCGCGTTGTTCAGCTTATGCACCTGTTCGGTGGTCAAAGGATCCGGGCTGCCGCGCTTCTCAATTTCCTTAAGCCTGCGATCATTGACTACTTTAAATTGCTCCCAGTGGGAAGCAAGCTCATTAAGTTTTGCTGTGATTTCAGTTAAACTCATAGTGTACCTCTTATTATGTTGATAAATATATATACTTAGTGAATTGCCTGAAATAACCCTGATATTATAGTTTTATATCAGCCTCACTACTGGTTCGCTTCACCCCACAAGGGGGATTCGCGATGACGGTGCCAGGGCGCAAAGCTTGCTAAGCTTTTAAATTCACTTTGTGTATAAAGGACTTATCCAAGATGGTTTGTCTTGAATTCTTAATGTTATTCATGTATATACTGAGGATACTTTTTGGGGGCGGTTAGCTCAGTTGGTTAGAGCGCTACGTTGACATCGTAGAGGTCGTTAGTTCGAGTCTAATACCGCCCACCATCCGTCTTCGCTAATTTTGCCGAAGGCAAAATTTAGCTACGACGTGATTTATCATGGCGTAGCGTGCGAAACGGATGCCACGCCGAAGCTTTAGCGGAGGCGGGCTTTAATTTCAATGTATAAATCCTTAAGAGAACAGCCGAAGGCAAAATTTAGCTACGACGTGATTTATCATTTTGTTGCGTGCGAAACGGATGCCACGCCGAAGCTTTAGCGGAGGCGGGCTTTAACTCTTAATACAATCCATAAAAATACAACCTTCGGCTACGGGTGGTTTACAAAAGTCAAGACAGCCGTAGCCGATTAGGCGAAGGAGTGTCGCCCGAAGCTTTAGCGAAGGGGGACTGGAGAAATTTATGTATTATGTATATCTTCTTCGCAGCATTTCTTATCCTGAGAAAACTTATATTGGCTTTTCAGAAGATTTAAAGCAGCGCTTTGACGATCATAATGCTGGTAAATTCTTGCAACATATATTAGCAAATTTATGTAATTAGTTTGACATTGTCCAACTAACTGTATAATATTACTAATATGAGCATACAGAAAATTAGAAATACTACGTTAGGAGTAACTTTAGCTAAGAGCTTAGCTGAAAGAGGATACCGCATATTTGATATCGAAATAGCTAAGGAAGTTGGCTCTAGCATAGGTATAAAAGAAGCATATATAAAAGAATGCCTATTCCATTTAAAGCAAGTTGAATGGATAACACCTTTAAAAAGAGGGTTGTACGCATTAACACCTGTTTTGTTATCTGGTAACAGTATTAGCGAGTATGAAATAGCAATGGCAATTGTATCTCCGGCTGCAATATGCTGTTGGTCAGCTTTTCATTTTCACCAGTTAACCCAACAAATCCCGCATCAGGTTTTTGTGATGACAGTGACAGGCGAGAAAATCCCGAGAGCATTTGTAGGAAAGCAGAATGCTGGTTTAATAAGTGGAATACCCTATCATCTTTTAAATGTAAAAAAAGAGCACTTCTTTGGTATTCAAAAAATATGGAATGGTGAAGCTGAAATACACATCACTGATCTTGAACGAACATTGCTAGATGGCATAACAAAGCCTAAATATTGTGGTGGCTTTGCAGAAGTTTTAGAAGCTTTCACAATTGCCAATGGAAGATTCAGCTTGGAAAAAATAATAGATTATTCTTCAAGGTTAGGTAACTCAGCAGAAAGAAGATTAGGCTGGGTTCTGGACAGCTTAGGGGTTTCTAATGAACTGATTTTACCTATTCTTAAAAAAAGCAATAGAGGGTATATCAAGCTAAATGCCTCAGGAGAAAAAAAAGGTAAGTTTAATAAAAAGTGGGGCGTAAGAGAGAATATATGAAAAAAAAGCTACCACCACTCCGGCTTAGGCTTGAAGAAGAACGTAAGAAATTAAATGTGTCCTGGAATGCGCTTGAACAAGATTATGTGTTATCATGGGTGCTTATGGGTATAAGTTCAATTCCTGAGCTAAATCAAAATTTAGCATTTAAAGGGGGTACAGCTTTAAAGAAATATTATTTTGGAGAATATAGATTTTCTGAAGATCTAGACTTTTCTTATATTGGCCAAGAGACTAATAATGCATTATTGGAAGAATATTTACAGCAGGCTTGCAATGTTGCCATAGAGCATATGGCGGAGTATATGCCAGCACCAAAACTTACGATAGAAAAATATACGGAAAAGCAGCCTCACCCAGAGGGTCAATTAGCATTTGTTATAAGAGCTCAGTTGCCATGGCACCGAGAACCTTCGGTAAAAGTAATGGTAGAAATTACAATGAAGGAAGACGTGAAACTCCCATTACTAACAAAGCAATTAATCCATAATTATGGAGAGAATATTATAGCTGCAATAAACGTATATTCGCTTGAAGAAATTGTTGTAGAAAAGCTAAGAGCAATTCTTCAATATACTAAAAAGCTACATGACCAAGGGTGGGCTAGGTCGAGAGTAAGAGATTATTATGATCTATGGCATATTTTTAAAAACTTTGGATCAGAGATTGATTACCAGGTAATTGCAAGAATACTAGAGAGCAAATGCAGGAATAAAGGCGTCTCGTTTGCAACTAAAGAGGATTTTTTTCAACCTAAAGCTATAACTGAAGCAAGAAAGGGGTGGATGGAATGGCTACAGCCATTACTGACTAGCTTGCCAAATTTTGATGAGCTAATTTCGAACCTAGAGGAAGAAGTTGCAAAGATTATACTTATTAAAAATCTAACCGATCAAATTATAAAACGAACGCGTCAAAGCCTTTCAAGTGCCGATAGAGATATCTTCTATTTTAAATACGACGATACAGAACTCTACAGACAAATCGATAATCCTTTTGGTAATGATCCCGTGCTTAGATTTTATGATAAAAAATCAAATGAACAAGTAACTGATGTAGATAAAATTATTATTTATTTAGAACGAAATAAATAAAACACATTCATATTCTACTTTTACCTAAGCTGAATCTCTAACTTTGTTCATGACATCTGACGACCTGCCCATTAATTATATATAAATAATACATTGCAAATTTATTAATAAAACACCTTGACTACTGTAATTGCTACATTATCTTACTTGGATACAATTGCTGGAGAAGCGTTATAGCAATTGAAACTCGATCTATTTATCAGATTTTAGCAATAGAGATATTCATGAAAATTACCAATTTAAAAAACCTATCCGCTTTATCGTTGTTTCCTTTGCTATCTCTTGTCGGGAATACGGCGGAGGGTGCGGTGTCGCGCCACACTGAATTTAATTTTCTTGAAATAAAAGTTGGTGCAAGCCAACCTACTGCGCTACGTGGAAATACCAAGTTAAGCGCAGGTGACCCAAAGCTTGTGGTAGGGCTTGCTGCAGGAAGAAAGCTAATGAAGCAACTAGCAATAGACCTAGAGTATAAATACAGCGGAAAAAGCGAGTATAACTTTGGTAACCCTATAGATACCTTTAACGTTGCATCTTGGAAAGCAAATAGCAACGCATTGATGCTGAACATGAGCGTCGATTTAATAAACGTTAAATCACCTATTGTTCCCTACTTAAAAGTCGGCGCGGGAATAGCCAATAATCACGCATATAAATATATTAAAATTACAAACCCTGGTGGTGCGGTCACAACCACTACTACTTATAATGGTAGAACCAAGAATGACTTTGCCTGGCAAATAGGCATGGGACTCAATATCGAGACTACTCCTCTATTTGATATCCAACTTCAATACATGTTTACCAACCTTGGTAAGATTGAAACTGGTGCGACAGCAACCTCGGTATATAGCAATGGCATCCCACCAACATCAATTTCTACAATGCCAAAGACAGGGAAATTGCAAATGCATGTTGGGACTATAGGAATGAGGTTCAGATTCTAAATTTCAATAATTAAACACAATTTGAAGAGAACGTATGACGACCACTCCTATGACAACTGATCTTAAAACTTGGGCAAAACAAGCTATTCTTCAGTTAGGCTATCCCTCAGAAAGTATCCAGAGTTTTAACAATATCATCGATAATGTCAGCACAGTAGAGCAGTTGTTCGCCCAATTACCTTTTTTAGTTAATGATATTTATATACCAGGAGTTCCAACATCAAGTGCTATTACAATTGCGCTTAATGCCGCATCAGGTGGTGGTGGTGGTGGCAGTATTCCAAGTGAATCGGAAATTCAGTCTCTGCAAGCAGCTATTCTCAGCCTCACAAATAGTAATATAGCTAGTGGTGCTGCAATCGCCTGTTCTAAGTTAAATTTAGCTAATTGTATTGATAATAATGATATTTCGAGTAATGCAAATATAGTAGGCACCCAACTTTCAGCGGGTGCTAATATAGCAGGAACTCAACTCTCTGCTGGCGCTAATATAGCCGGTACCCAACTTTCTGCTGGTGCTAATATAGCCTATAGTCAGTTGAATTTAGCGAACAGTATCAAAAGCAGTGATATTGTTGATGGCACTATCACTACTGCTGATATTTCCAGTACGGCTAACATTGCAGGTACGCAGCTATCTGCTGGTGCAGCCATTTCTGGCACTCAATTAGCAGCTAGTGCGAACATTATAGGTACCCAACTTTCAGCGGGTGCTGCTATTTCCGGCACGCAACTTGCTTCTAGTGCTAATATTATCGGTGCGCAATTATCTGCTGGAGCACATATTCCTTACTCTAAGTTGGACTTGGCTAATAGTATTCAAAGCACGGATATTCTTGATGGCACTATCACAACTACTGATATTTCCAGTACGGCAGCTATAACAGGAACCCAACTTGCTGCTAGTGCAAACATCATTGGTACACAACTTTCAGCTGGTGCAGCAATTTCCGGCACGCAGTTAGCTGCCAGTGCAAATATAATAGGTGCTCAGTTATCTGCAGGCGCAAGTATCCCATACAGTAAGTTAACTTTGACCAATAGTGTTGTTAATAGTGATATTGGTTCCGCTGCGGGTATTTCTTATTCCAAGTTAACCTTGTCAAATAGTATCCAGGGAACTGATATTGCAAGTAACGCTGGTATAGTAGGCACTCAACTATCAGCTGGAGCAAATATCATAGGTTCTCAACTTTCTGCAGGGGCAGCTATCACAGGTCCCCAACTTGCTGCTAGTGCAAACATCATTGGTACACAACTTTCAGCTGGTGCAGCAATTTCCGGCACGCAGTTAGCTGCCAGTGCAAATATAATAGGTGCTCAGTTATCTGCAGGCGCAAGTATCCCATACAGTAAGTTAACTTTGACCAATAGTGTTGTTAATAGTGATATTGGTTCCGCTGCGGGTATTTCTTATTCCAAGTTAACCTTGTCAAATAGTATCCAGGGAACTGATATTGCAAGTAACGCTGGTATAGTAGGCACTCAACTATCAGCTGGAGCAAATATCATAGGTTC
>JABDBN010000025.1:14733-21377 GCA_013288625.1 Alphaproteobacteria bacterium
TTAACCTTGTCAAATAGTATCCAGGGAACTGATATTGCAAGTAACGCTGGTATAGTAGGCACTCAACTATCAGCTGGAGCAAATATCATAGGTTCGCAACTTTCTGCAGGTGCAGCTATTTCGGGCACTCAGCTTGCTGCAAGTGCAAACATCATTGGTACACAACTTTCCGCAGGCGCAGCTATTTCCGGCACGCAGTTAGCTGCCAGTGCAAATATAATTGGTGCTCAACTCTCAGCGGGAGCAAATATTCCCTACACAAAGTTAAATTTGGCAGCCAGTGTAACAACCAGTGACATTGTTGATGGTACTATTACCACTACTGATATTTCCAGTACGGCAAATATTGCTGGTACCCAGCTTGCTGCCAGTGCTAACATCATTGGTGCTCAGCTATCAGCGGGAGCAAATATTCCCTACACAAAGTTAAATTTGGCTGCCAGTGTGACAACCAATGACATTGTTGATGGTACTATCACAACTACTGATATTTCCAGTACGGCAAATATTGCTGGTACCCAGCTTGCTGCCGCCGCCAACATTATAGGTGCTCAAATCTCTGCTGGTGCAAATATTGCCTACTCCAAATTACATTTGGCAAGCAGTATCGTAGGTACTGATATAACCCCTACCGCAAATATAGTGGGCACTCAATTATCTACTGGTGCAAATATAGCAGGCACTCAGTTATCTGCTGGCGCAAAAATAGTCGGAACCCAGTTATCTACTGGTGCAGCAATTGCAGGTAATCAATTGGCAAGCGCTGCGATAAAAACAGCTCAACAAGGTTTTGCGACCTGGAATGTTGGTGGTAGTGATTCATGGACAGGAAATACCGATATCCTTTCAGGCTCCATAACAGGCTGCAATAATGGTGGTACGATTGGAGACGCAACAACATATTTCTCAGTCATTGCCTTTTCGCCAAGTAATGGAGATCATGTAGACTTTTCGGACTTTCATGCAATTTTAGGGCAATGCCTTGTGCATTGTACTTCGCAAGTTGGTTTGTCAAACTGCTTTAACCATTTCTTTACCTACGCCTAAAGCCTTATATCTTCGGCTATAATGCAGGGCCTTTATCGAACTTTTTCTCTTCATCACCAAACATTCTAGAATACACATCTTTTTGCAGAGATGGACATTTTGTTATTGTAAAACTATGAGGAAAATTGGGATGTAGAAAAGTGCATATCATGTAGAAAGGCACGCCATCTTTAAATGCCTTTGAGAAATCCTTACAGACCAGCTTAAGAGTTGCATTTAGGTATACTATTTCATCTAAGTCAGTAAACACTCTTTGAGCGTGTAACTCACGATAAGTGCAACTCTTGAAACTAAGCCTGGATTGTTATTTAAAAGGCAATCTAAGGAGTCTTTAACTCCTGGATTTAATCTCGATATTTCTTTCCTGTCAGCATGCGCTAGCAATGTAGCTACTACACAGGTATTAACTGTTCCCAGCATATTAATGGTGGCAAATCTTTTTTAGTTGAAGAATCCATATTACCAAGTAATATCTCCATCATAACTACAGAATTCAACATTGGGTCAGGGTAGAATGTAGTTCCACGTTGGCGCCATAAAGCATCTTTTACACTCTTAAGCATTGCTTGTTTTTGAACGGGATTAACTGCTTGCAACAAAACTTCAACTAGCGCTCTTTCTCCCTGATGAACAGCACATTGGAACAAACTAAAATTAGAATAGTTCATTACGGTTTGTCTATATCCATCTGAGGTAGCATTTATCAGCATTAAACGGATACCTGCATTACAGTTAATAAAATCAAAAGGATAAAGCCTGCTGGTAAACTTTTTTTGATTGCTGCGGCCGATGTGCATCAAAAAGGCTTGAACACGAGTGGTATCCTCTTGACGAATAGCACGTCTAAATCTGTAATATACCTTGTCAAAAGTCATAGGGTTTTTCATGGTTTATATTGGTAATTTTGTTTTTGGCTAACTATTGTAGATTATTAGAGGTATAAAATCAATAAATAATGATTTAAATGCTAAACTTTTCCGGTAACGGTACATGGGGTTCGCCGCGGAAGTTTATGGCGTTTTGGAATTTAGTACAGCAGGTTGTAAAGCGCTTATCGCAGCCAGCGGTAGCCTTAAAAGTGTCGCCCGGCGCAATGCTCTGCAGTGCTGGAAGCATCAGTTCAAACTTTACTCCATGTTGAGTTCTAACCTCCATGATTTGTCCTAAGTTTTTCCCGCTATCAAATACTATTCTACCACCGGAAAAATAGCTATCAGGCTGGGTGATTTCCTCGGCAATAAATGAAGTCATGCCAACTGCTTTCAGTACTTTGCCAGCATGGGTGTAGCGCTCGGCATTCAGGCTGCAGCGGGAATCGCAGAAGGTGGCGCGGCAGGATGGAGAATAAAGTTCACCAATGGTTTTGGAAAAGGCCTGCATCAGCCCCCTCACCTCAGCAACAAAATGATTAGCGCCGGCCTGCACTTCCCCCAGCCAGCCCCTGCGCAATATGAGCTTGCCATCCTGAGTTGCAAGATAGTTGACAAGGAATACCGTTACTTCAGACTGATCATAAAGTCCTGCCAAAATATCGACCTCAGTGATCGCTTCACTTTCTATCACACCTTCTATTTCGAGATTATCAACGCTGAGATTGCTTGAGCTTGCAATCGCGCTAGGATTAAAGCTTGAGGAGCTTTTATAGGTTAGCTTATCAATAACCAAATCGGTATCGAAGGAGGTAAACGCAAGGGTAAGCCCATCACGGCGGGTGAGCTTCCAGCATAATGCCAGGGTGGTGAGCTCCTGCGCCAGATGCGATTTAAGTTGGAGTGTGAGATGATGCATGGTTATACCTTTATTTCAATTATTGGGATAGAGATGCGCCCTTGGTGTGCGAGCTCCAGATCAAGGAAATCGGTATTGAAGCGCACGGGAATATCGTATTCAAAGCTCGCGGTGATTTTGCCGCCTTTCTCAGGTGAGTGAGCCAAAGTGATCATGCCAGAAGTATAATCGCAGGTGAAAGCTATAGGCTGCTTATCAACAAAAACCTCGACGCTATTAGGGCGCGGTTTGGTAATTATGCGCTTATCAACGCAGCTACCGCATATATAGCTTTTACAAAGCTGATAGCTGCTAGTCATACCATCTGAGAGAGCAATCAATTCATGATCAGCTCTATAATCAGCCCAGTCCCGAAAGCGAAAGCCTATGCCCCTGCCCTTGTGTGCGCGGAAAAAGCTGATCAGGGTTTCCAACTGCTCAGTGTTTTTAAGCGCCGGAGCCAGGTCATAGCGCGCTCGCGCGGAATTCCAGTTAATGTTGCGCTGCTCATGCCCGCAGATTGTAGTGAGAATATTTGTGGAATACTCGGCACCACCGGATGCAGCAAGTGCAATATCATCCGGCAGCCTTTCTTCCGAAAAGTTCGGTATTAGTTTCATTTTAGCCTCTTATAGTTATTATAGTTATTAAGCATAGAAAAAGGGCCGGACACTTATGGGTCCGCCTACGCCAAGGCTACGTCGGACACACCTGTGCCTAATCGTCTTCGGTTAGACTGGCTTTAGCAAAACAAGATTATAAAGTGAGAGTATAAGCTGGCGTAAGCCACCACGTCGCTTAGGCTCCTTCTAAAGACCAAAGGAGTAAGCATTTGATAAATATAGCTTTTTATCCCATGCAAAATACCTTCTCTTTTGGGTGCAATAAACTCTTATTTTCGTTCCTTGCAAGGCCTTTAAATATAGGTGCGAAAAAAAGCTCCCGCTTTTTTTTCGAGCGCCCCCGTGCCCGGGAACCGGGGGCGCTTAGAATCTTTGAGGCCTTGCATCAAGTTTGATACTTTTGTATTACTAATTGCCTAGCTTCCACACCAGGTCTACTGCTCATTATAATGTTAACTGTAGTATCCTTATAATTTAAGAACTTAATGTAAAATATGAATTGTGTTTTCCAATTCATTTTTTCTTTTCTTCTTTGATGGGAAGTGCTTTTTGAGCAATTCGCCACACTCATGAATGGCAGCGACAAAAGCTTTATGGGGAGTATTGTTTTGAATACCTGTGATAATAATATTGCATATCATTTCCCAATCTTTCTGGTGTAGTTTCTCGGTAATGGCATGGTCACCTTTGATTACTACTCTTCTTTCAAATAGTGAAACATAGATTAATATCCCTGTCATACCGCGAGTATGCCCCACTCCAAATTTATAAAAACTCTCGCAGGCCTTGCTTTCAACCTGCTCATGTATAGATTTGTTATCTATAAATGGTCGTTTAAGTACAGGGAAATATGAGGTGATCCTCTCGCCTACTATGAAGGATACTAAGTAGATGCAAACTACTAATCCCAACAACCTGTATGGCCCTAAATCCATCCTATAAATCAGGTAGTTGTGCAACATCAACCATATGACACTGAAGACAACTATTGAGAAGAACAGCCCAAAAATACACCCGGCTAATTCATATTTACCTGATATATTAGCTATGACCGGAACTATTTCGCCATTTGTTCCCACTTCAGCTTTAGCAATTGCTTCGCTGATTTTACGCTTATCGTCACTCGTAACAAACTTTTTTATCATAATTACTCCTTACCAAGAACCACTGGCTCCACCGCCTCCGGAAGAACCACCTCCAAACCCACTGCCACTGCTGCCAGAAGACCTGAATAGAAAAAATAAAAGCGCACCGAGGGCAAGTATTACTAACCAGCCCCAACCACTCCTTCCACTCTTAAACAGTGAAACGATGATTGCTACGACGAAGAGCGCCAACAAAATCATAGCAGGATAAAACCAATATGGGACCGGAGGTGCCGGCAATGCCAGACCCCGAGCAATAGTATCAAGAGCCTTTACCCCTTCCAGTATACCAGAAGAATACTCACCGGCTTTAAATTTCGGTATAATAATAGTATTCATGATAGTTTGAGCATCATTATCATGGCGGTGCGCCCAATCGCTACCAAACTCAATTCGTGCTTTGCGATCAGCAACTGAAACTACCAATAGGATACCGTAGTTTCTGTCCTTATAGCCAATACCCCAGTGATCAAATAGCTCAGAAGCATACTGCTCAATAGTATAACCAGCAGCATCGTGCGCAGCAAATGAAGGTATGGTGACAACATATAAAGGTATCCGCTGTTCGCGCAGCAATTTAAATGCTATCTCATTGATTTGCGTCTGATCAGCTTTCTGGATAATATTGGCTTCATCAGTAAACATGTCTTTGGCTGCCGGCTTCTGAGGAAAAGTCACCGCTGCGGCATTTTGAGCAAAGAGCGCAAGGCAAATAAATGCGGAGATAATGACAAGTTTAGATATAGCAGAAGCTCTTAACATATTTTATATGTTGTATATATATATCAATTAGCCTAACAAATATTTTACCGCAGCGCAATTGCAATGAAAAATAGTGTTATTTAAGATGACGCACTAAGCTTCTCTTTTAAGTTATCGATTTCCTCAATAGTTAGGCCGGTCATTTTCGCTATGGTTTTAACATCCATACCACCGGCTAGCATATTACGCACCATTATAACCTTGGTTTGCAGCTCACCTTCAGCTTTACCTTCAGCTTTACCTTTAGCTAGAGCTTTATCAATTGCGGTTTCCATTGCATTTTTGTAGGTTGCTACTTCGTCTATATAATGCAGATACTCATTGCGGTCTTCAGCAGTCATTTTCAATACGTTAAGTTTCTCCGCAATCAGCTTCATATAAGGCGACTTGAATTCGGGTTTTACCTCTGAATTCTTGAGCACATAGAGCCACTCATCCAGTTCTTTCCTTATCTGATCATTAAAATGTGGAACAGATATGAATATATATTCCGGGAATATTTCCGTGGCATCATATTTTTTATGATCCTTATCTTCTATATGAATACTGAGTTTTTCTTGGGTCTCCACCTCTCTAACTATGGTTTTGCCATGGTAAACCGTACCGTTCCCGATTCTGAAATAGAGTAAAGATATGTGAAACACTTTCTTTATCTTCAAATAATCTCCTCCCATAGGTAGCTGATCTGCTATTAACCGAGAAGTATTAAAGCACGATTTATGTACAAAATTGGTTACTTCCTGCCTTTCAACTTCAATGATGTATTTGTTATGTTCTTCATCTTCTACTACCAGATCCGCTAGACTTTTCTTTTGGCTGAATTCTTCTTTATTACTTTCAGTATCAAGAAGTGCCAATATCTTTACAGGTTTATACCCATGCTCTTGTAATAAGGCAGATAGAAAACCTTCGACTATGTCATAATTGCCTTTGTCTCTTAGCAGATATTTTATCGCAAAATCAAAGCTGATTAACTTATTCATTGTAACAATGACTCAATACTGTATTACATTCCTCATTTTAACACATACACCCTTGTTTTGCCATTAAATTTCTTTTTTTGCAAATACTGGAAGAGAAGCGCAATGCAATTATAATACAAAATAGCTGAATTCGTCTTCGCGCAGCAAAAGTGGGTTGCGCGGGGTTACAGTCATTTGCGAAGGAAGCGAGATTTTTGACCTGGTAATTTTATAAAAAAACTTTTTAATCTTGCTGTTGTTTTCGCCATACTCACCTATGGTCTGCAGGGCTAGTTGCACTAATTTAGTCATATCATCTAAAGAGCCCTTAGCTTTGA
>JABDBN010000026.1 GCA_013288625.1 Alphaproteobacteria bacterium
ACTGTTAGCCAAATTTAGCTTGGAATATGGAACGTTAGCTCCGACAGATAACTGCGTACCAATGATATTTGCCACTGCAGCTAATTGTGTGCCAGTAATAGCAGCGCCAGCTGACAATTGTGTGCCTACTATATTTGCAGTATTGGAAATGTCGGTAGTAGTAATAGTACCATCAACAATGTCACTGCTTGTAACACTACCTGCCAAATTTAGCTTAGAATATGGAATGTTTGCACCAGCTGATAACTGCGTACCAATTATGTTTGCCACGGCAGCAAGTTGTGTACCTGCAACAGCCGCACCCGCGGAAAGTTGAGTGCCTATAATATTTGCACCAGCAGCTAGTTGTGCTCCTGTTATAGCTGCAGTATTGGAAATGTCTGTAGTAGTAATAGTGCCATCAAGAATGTCAGAGCTCTTAATACTGTTAGCCAAATTTAACTTAGAATATGCAATAGCTGCATCACTGGCTATATTGATATTTTTAATATTCGTGAGAGCTAATTGCAATGCCTGGATTTCAGCTGCAAGTTGCGTAGTGTCGCCGCCACTTGTACCGTTAGTGACTCCAGATATACTATAAGCAATAGTAACTGAATTGACATAATCAGAGAGAAAAGATAATTGTCCAAATAACTGCTCTACCGTGGTTGCACTATTGATGTAGTAATTAAAGATTGGTCTGCTTTCTATTGGAAAATTCAAAAGATTGATTACACTAGTTGCCCACTGTTTAATATCTGCAGTTATTGGAGTAGTCATAAAATACCTTTTTATGTGATGTTTAACTAGAAAAAATATTCTAGTTAAACAATCGGTTAGAATTTAAATTTCATTCCTATAGTCCCAATATGTTCTTGTAATTTTCCTGTTTTAGGTGTAGCCAAACTAGTTGAAGTGGGAAGCCCGCTACTATATACAGAGGTTGCAACTGAGCCCGTTTGCACTTTACCAAGGTTCGCATACATGTATTGAAGTTGTACATCGAACATGGGATTAACAGTAACGTCAAATCCTGCACCAACCTGCCAGGCAAATGCATTCCTGCTTTCTCCATCATAAGTTGTAGTGGTTGTGACAACGCCAGTATTTACTTTGCAATAATCATTTGAATTGTTTTTTGCTATCCCCATTCCGAATTTCAGATAAGGCATAATTACCGTTTGAGCATTTACTAAATCAACGCTCATATTGAGAAGCGCTACATTGCTTTGGGTTTTCCATGATAAAGAAGTATTAGTATCGAGAGCGTTACCAAAGTTATATGAGTTTTTTCCTATGTATTTGTATTCTAAGCCTACAGCCAGCTGTTTCAGCAGTTTGCTTCCTATTGCAGCTCCAAATGTACATGTTGGGTTGCCAGCGGGTAACTGCGTATTACCCTTTAGTGCAGTTGATTGAGCTATGCCACCGGTTATCTCTATAAAATTATAACTGCAATGTTGCAGAGCTGAGTTTTCCAACGCATTAACTAGTGATGGTATAGAATGCAGTGACGCTAAAGCAATTATGTTTATTAAGTTTTTAGTTTTCATAAATAATTTTACTACTAAATTAATTATTATTTATTTCTCCTTAATAATTGCTCATCTTGAGGTGTTATTGTCCTATAAGCAAAAATCACTAATAGGAAATTTATGAAAAGATTTTAGCTGTAGGGCAATCTTCTTAAAGTAAATAAGATATTGTGCAAATGGCTTTGTCAACGCATTTCTTGATATAATTTAAATATAGTGTATATTTATTTCATTAGTCTACATCATGTTAATTTCTTTTAATTTCTTAAGTTCAAACATGAAGTATAACTTCGTGTGCTAAAATTTATTGCATAAGGAATACTAATCCTAGAGAATTAAAATATGAGTGGCCGACAACCTTCGAATTTGCGTAATAGTATGTTAAATATATTGGAATATCGCAAAGCAGCTTTAGCTAAACTTTCACTACCATTGGCCGATTATATAGAGAGAAAAGCCGGATTTGGAAAAACATTTGAAGCTAACCTTGAGTCGTATTCACGTTATAAATTAATACCTCGGGTTCTACAAAAGATCGAAGAAGTCGATACTTCAGTAACCATACTGGGGGCGAAAATGAATGCTCCCATCATTATTGCTCCGACCCCTTGGCATAAAATGTTTTGTGATAATGGCGAGAAAGATACTTTTGACGCGACAAGTTCAGTTGGCATCCCTTTTATTGTCTCGTCTTTTTCTACCTGTGACTTCGCGGAAATCGGATCCAGT
This sequence comes from Alphaproteobacteria bacterium, assembly GCA_013288625.1. Classification (GTDB taxonomy): domain Bacteria; phylum Pseudomonadota; class Alphaproteobacteria; order Rickettsiales; family Midichloriaceae; genus JABDBN01. The sequence continues at coordinate 2,247 of JABDBN010000026.1, forward strand.
TTATCCAATGTATGGTATCAATTGCTGGTTTACCGCGATAAGGAATTGATGAAGAAATATATAGTTAAGGCTGAAGAATCTGGATGTTCAGCCATTGTTTTAACGATTGATGCCCCGCTAGGATGTTCAATGTGCAAACAAGTAAGCTCTGGTACGGATCGTTTAGAATTCCCAATTCATAATTTGCCCTTATTCCCTCATGATCCTGCGGTGCCTTATGAAACGCTAGATGAATACTATAAAAAATACATAAATTCGTCGGCTAGTTGGGAGGATATAAAAGAAATAATATCTTTCACGCGCTTACCAATCATCCTAAAGGGTATCTTACATCCGGTAGATGTGGAACAAGCAATCCGCTTTGGTGCTAAAGGGATAATCATCTCTAATCATGGCGGAAGACAATTGGATGGTGCAATCTCCTCTCTTGAAGCGCTTTCCTTATTATCAAATGATTTTAAAAACACTATTGATATTTATATGGATGGGGGCATACTAAGCGGCATTGATATATTTAAAGCGATTGCTTTGGGGGCTAAGGCTGTTTTAATTGGGCGTGCCGCTTTGTATGGATTAATCGTGGGCGGGCAGTACGGTCTGGTTTCACTACTAAACCTCCTGGATCGAGAATTGAAAGAGTGTATGCATATGACGGGATGCGCCGATATTAAAAGTATTACAAGAGATTTATTGCATCCGCACAATGGTGCCTCCAGGGTTCTGGATGCAGCTTAAATTGAAACCGACAATTATCCCTGCAACGATTGCAGACTACCCAGTTGTGCAAAACATGGCTCGATTTTATGTATATGATAGAACGCTGTATATGGGTTGGGAATGTCCTGAAAATGGGCTATTCGATTGCATAGACTTTAAGCATTACTTTGAAAACCCTAATGAACGCGCATTTGTAATTAAGGTTAACAATGAATTAGCTGGGTTTGTTTTATTAGACAAAGCCCATCTGATTGAACAAGTGGATTGGAACATGGGTGAATTTTTTATTCTCGCTAAATTCCAAGGCAAAGGTATTGCAAGCATGGTTGCCAGAGATATATTCAAAGAGCATCCAGGTAAGTGGTCGGTAGCTGTCATGCCTGAGAATTCCAAAGCTCTGAATTTCTGGCGTAAAGTTATATTTGAGACATGTGATGGGGATTATAACGAAGTCTTTAAAACAGAAGAAGAACTAAAGTCAGCCGATAACCCTGATCCTTATGCAATGAATGTAATCACATTCGCAATAGATAAGGAGAAAACGCCTGAGTTGCATATCTCAATTCATCAGGCTAAAGCTGCTGATATAGAGAACATGGTTATACTTTCTTATGCAAAGCGGCGCGATTATGAAAAAGCCCAACCTCAGTTTTGGCGTTATGCAGAAGGTGCCGAGGTAAGTCAGACAGAGTGGTTCCAGGAATTGCTGAACAAAGATGACCATATTTTTTTAGTCGCCAAATCTCAATCACAGGTCATAGGCTTCATTATCGGTCGCATTGTGATTCCGCCTGAGGTATATAATCCGGGATTAACCTTGATGGTTGATGACTTTTGCGTCTCTCACTCTTCACAATGGAGTACTGTAGGAAGTAAGCTACTTACAGAACTGAAGCGCCGAGCACAAGAGAAGGGTGCTCAGCAGGTTTTAGTTGTTTGCGGCGCTCATGATCAACCAAAGCGACACTTTCTTCAAGGTCTTTCGCTTACGGCCGCTTCCGAATGGTATGTTGGAAAAATAGAGTGACGACATGTTAATTAACAAAACCGATATTATAGAATTCAAGAGAAGCCTGAATTTTCTTCATATGGAGGAGCTCAAGGATATTTGCAGTAGATTCTCACTTAGTACAAAGGGTAAGAAAATAGAGTTAATCGCAAGGATTTTACACTTCATCAAAACCGGAGAAAAGCTGACCAGCCCTAAATTTCCTAAAGCATCATATGCCGGGCCTGGGCAGAATAATACACTATCCAAAAATAGCCTGATGTTGAAAGGGGCATATAAGAATGATTTGAGAACTCGCCTCTTTTTCAAGAAGCTCATTGGCGAACATTTCCATTTCACAGCATTCGGTATCGATTGGCTAAATGAACGGTGGCTGAGTGGTAACCCGCCAACGTATCAGGAATTTGCTGATATGTGGGTGAAAGAAAAACTTAGGAGAGAAGCGCAAGCCCCATCTCCCAAAGAAGAATGGGCTTACATTAGTTTTATCCAGGACTATTTTAATAAACTCCCGGATGCAAGCCATGAAGATATGAAAGCGGCATGGGCAAGCGAACGCCAAAAACGGAAAGATTACGTTAGTAACGCACTGAGAAATTTGAGAGCCTAGAGACGATTATGAAACCCAAATACCGCAACGAGTTTGTTGAATATATAAAAGAGTTACTTGAGGGGCATATAGATATATCAGTACGCCCTATGTTTGGTGGCTTTGGTTTATATAGCAACAAGCAAATGTTTGGACTGATTGCCGATAACGAGTTGTATTTTAAAGCTGATCCAGCCGCATCTAAGGTTTTTCAAGAGTTAGGGTCTGATCCTTTTACTTATGAACGCAATGGCAAAACAATAGCCATGTCATATTGGAAAGTTCCTGATGAAGTTCTCGAAAACACAAAGTTGCTCAAGCAATGGATCGATCTTGCTTCTCAATCAAGTCGCGCCAGTAAATCCAAACAAAAAGGCGGTAGGGTTTAGGGTAACAATACAGGTAAAATTACCTTACTCCTAAGCGCCCAGTTTTCTCAATTTTTAAGCAAACTCAAAGCAAGCAGTGAAGAGTCCAGCAATTAAAATACTAGATATTCCATCTTCCGATGTTGAAGCAGAGGTAACTGAAGGCGTTTCGACTATATATTGGCTGCCAAAAACTACGCAGCTTTCTCCGGCTCCGACGAAAGCAGTGTTGGCTCCAATAATGACGTCGGCGTAACCATCGCCGTTCAAATCACCAGCCCCGCTCACTGAATTGCCAATTTCATCCTGGTTTCCGCCGACTATTACAATGCCTTGATTGTTTAGGGTGAACAGATTCACATTACTCGCCACACCGCCATGACCAAAAATAATATAGCTTTTGCCGGTATAGTCATTTGCACTGGGAGAGGATGAGGCAACATTCGCTCCAATGATGACATCAGCAAAGCCATCTTTATTGAAATCCCCAGCACCACTTACTGAACACCCACTCTGATCGCCGCTTTGTTCTCCAAGTATTTTAAAGCCTTGAGTATTCTTGAGCGCGCTCAAAGTTATATCAGTAGCTGCTCCACTATGACCAAAAAGAACATAGCTTTTACCAAAATTAGGAGCAGTTGGAAGAGTTCCAATAATGGCATCAGCATATCCATCTTTATTAAAGTCACCGGCACCACTTACTGAAATGCCCAACTGATCCTGATCACTTTCTCCTATTACCTTAAAACCCTGTGCATTACTCATTGAGCTGAGGTTAATATCGCTGGTGCCTATATTTGCGCTACCAAAAACAATATAACTTTTACCTGGGCTAGTATGGCCAGAACCTGAAGCAACATCACCAAATCTTGCACCAATGATGATATCTCCATAACCATCTTTATTAAAATCCCCGAGACCGCTTACAGAGCAACCACTCTCATCACTACTAACTTCTCCAAGTATCCTAAAGCCCTGAGTGCTATTAAGAGCGCTCAAGCTTATATCACCTGGTGTGCCATTGTTACCAAAGATAACATAGCTTTTTCCGGCTTGAGTAGTAGCAAATGGCGCGCCAATAATAATGTCCGCATAACCATCACCATTCACATCTCCGGCACCACTTACTGCATAACCACTTTTATCACCGGTATTTTCTCCAAGTATTCTAAAGCCCTGAGTGCCAAGAGAAGCGAGATTTATCGTTCCAACATTCTGAGAGTTACCAAAAACAACATAGCTTATCCCAGCAACTCCATTAGCAGCAGGGGCTCCAATAATAATATCAGTATAGCCATCTTTATTAAAGTCTCCTGCATTACTTACAGAATAACCGCTCTGATCGCCATTATTCTCTCCCACAATTGTAACTCCTTGAGCGGAACTAAGTGCGGTTAGATTTGCGTTGATTGACCCAATATTCTGACCACCAAAAATAATGTAGCTTTTGCCAGTGCCAACAAAACTTGGAGCAGGAGGATTGGCATCAATTGCTCCAATAATAACATCTGCAAAGCCATCTTTATTAAAATCCCCGGCACTACTAACTGAATAACCGCTATTATCACCCTGGTTTTCCCCCGGCAGTGTAAAACCTTGTGTTGAATTCATAGTTGTAATAGTAATATTTTTTGACATAGTTGCCTTCCTTATCGGGATCGATACTTAGTGTTAAAAGTATAGCCTAGCTTTAGCTGGGCGCCGGATGTTATCATAGCCCGAATGGTAACGCAAAATTAATAAATAAGCATCATTTAAATCAGACGCCAATAGTGATTTTTATATTCTGCGCATTAATTTTATAATATATAATTCTATACTGGGGACATGGTGTATAATTTTCAATATAAGAGAGTTGTATAAATAATGCGTAGGCTTTTATGAAACTACTTCCAGATAAATTGACTTCAGGTGATGAGGTCAGAATAATTGCACCTTCCTGCAGTTTAAAAATTGTCTCACAAGAGAATATCAATTATGCAATTGCTGCCTTAGCGAAGCTAGGCCTGAAAGTTACGTTTGGTAAGCATGTAAATGAAATCAATATATTTAATTCTTCATCCATCGAATCAAGAGTGGAGGATTTACATGAGGCGTTCTCAGATAAAAACGTAAAAGCTATCCTGTCTGTCATCGGCGGGTCTAATGCAAATCAGTTGCTAAAGTATATCGATTATGACCTGATCAAACAAAACCCCAAAATCTTCTGTGGTTATTCTGATATAACCGCTTTGCAAAATGCAATCTACCACAAGTCTGGACTGGTTACTTATTCTGGTATTCATTTTAGCTCATTTGCTATGCAGAAAGGGTTGGAGTATTGTGTGGAATATTTCCGGCAGATATTCTTCAGTAAATCAACAATCAATATTAAGCCCTCAGATACTTGGTCTGATGATGCCTGGTTTCTGGATCAGGGAAACCGAGTTTTCCATGAAAATAAAGGTTATATTATACTTAATCCAGGAGAGGCAGAAGGTGTTATTATAGGAGGAAACCTATGTACATTGCAGCTGCTACAAGGTACTGAATATATGCCTTCTATTAAAGATTCTATTCTGTTCATAGAAGCGGATTCTATTACCGCAGAACATTGCGTAGTTGAATTCGATCGGGATTTGCAATCGCTACTTCACCAGCCAGATTTTGCGACTGTTAGAGGATTAGTTATTGGCCGGTTTGAAACCAAGTTTGGTATGAGCCTAGAAAAACTAAAACTGCTTATAAAATCAAAGCAGGAGCTAAGGAATATACCGATCATTGCCGGTGCAGACTTCGGACATACCATGCCTATGTTCACCTTTCCTATTGGTGGAATGGGTCGGATTAAGGCTGCTGATAACTCAGTTAGCATCGAACTAACAAAACACTAAACTCAATATATTATGACAGGAACCGACCAAGTTAATATAGATGTCTCTTTAGTGCGCAAGCTAATCGCCACGCAATTTCCTGATTGGGCAGGTCTTGAGATTAAACCAGTAGAACACGGTGGATGGGATAATAGGTCTTTTCACCTCGGTGATCATATGCTGCTTAGGCTTCCAAGCGCACAGTGCTATGTTGCGCAAGTGACAAAGGAACAGTATTGGTTACCTAAACTTGCACCGGATTTGCCGCTACCTATCCCAGTTCCGCTTGCTATAGGTAATCCGGGCGAAGGCTATCCATGGCATTGGTCAGTGAATCAATGGATAAACGGTAATGCTGCAACAATAGAATCTATTGATAACATGACTGAATTTGCTATTAGTTTAGCAGCATTTCTAACTGCCTTACACAAAATTGATACGACTGGGGGGCCTATTGCCGGAGAGCATAATTTCCATAGAGGCAGCAGACTTGCAACTTACGATGATGAAACCCAGCAGGCAATTGCCATACTTGGCAATGAAATCGATGTACAGGCAGTGAAAGCGCTTTGGAAAGAGGCGCTATCCACTACCTGGCAATTTCAACCTGTTTGGGTTCATGGAGACGTAGCAGCAGGAAACTTACTAGTTGAGAAAGGCAAGCTGACTGCTGTTATTGATTTTGGACAGCTGGGGATTGGTGATCCAGCATGTGATCTGGTGATTGCATGGACTATGTTTAAAGGTGAAAGCCGACTCGCATTTAAAGCAGCTCTTCTGCTAGATAACGCTACCTGGGCTAGAGCTCGCGGATGGGCATTATGGAAAGCTCTAATTGTATGTGCAGGATTGAACGGCACTAACCCTCAAAATATAGAGATCTCCTGGAAGGTACTGAATGAAGTGGTTGCCGACTTCTAGGGTATTGAATATCAATTATGCTTAGTGGGTTGAGTATGGGAATGTAATTTCATATATGCTGCTAGAGGATCAGACTGAATGATTTGTAAAAGCGTTAAAGCCGCACCGCTTGGTGCACGCTTTCTAAGCTCCCAGTTCCGAACAGAAAATTTACTTAGATTAAAAGCATGAGCAAACTCGTCGCGCTCCATGCCCAGAGATTCTCTTATGGTTTTAATATCAATCTTAGGATCAACCTTTACCTTATAGGCGATACAATCCCCTTTTAAAACTTCTTTCATAGCTTTAAGGATTTGCTTACCAGCTTTATTCATTTTAGTTTTATCTTTAGTCATCTAATGCCTTTATATTTAAGCTTTATCATATCTGTCATTTTTGCGAGTTCATTTATCTCCTTCTTACCCAAGTTCTCTTTATCATTTTTGGCAAAGAGAGTAAGTAAATAAAGTACAGGTCCTTCTTTGTAAAAGTAATAGATGATACGTACTCCTCCACTTTTACCAGTTCCTTCTCTAGCCCATCTCAATTTACGGATACCTCGAGATCCTTTAATAATAACACCAGACTCAGGCTCATTTGCCAAAAACTCGTGGAGCTTAGACCTTTTTCCTTTACCAACAAGTTTATCAAACAGCTTGGCAAAGTGCTTGGTCTCTAAAATTGAAAAGAACTCATGGCTCATAGCTGCATTGTATCCAATGGATACTTTTAGGTCAAGCAATTTTTTTATTTAGTATTTTCAATATAATAGACTAACCTATTAACTAATGACTATTTATAAGATAAAGTTTTTAATCATGTCCAATCGTGTGTTTACATTATTATCCAATAAAAAACTCTTAGTCTTTATTGCTGTCCTGGTGGGTGCGATATATATGGGGCATAATTATTGGAGAGGCTGGGTAGATAGCGACCACTTAACTCTACATGGCAACGTCGATATCCGGCAAGTTGATCTGGGTTTTAGGGTGAGTGGTAAAATCACCGAAATGTCTGTTGATGAAGGTGATAAGGTTAAAGCAGGCACTGTAATTGCTAGGCTTGATAAAGTTCCTTATATCAATAGCCTCGATAATATGCGTGCTCTAATGCAACAGGCCGAAGCTGAATATAACAAGCGATCGACAGGTAATAGGCCTCAGGATATTAAGCAGGCCGAAGCTGTTGTTAAAGAAAAGCTCGCAGATTATCAAAACGCGCAAGTAGCTGCAGATCGACAGGAAGCTATAAAGAAAAAAGGATTCGAATCCCTGCAGGATTATGATAACGCTATGACGCAGGCTAAGGCAGCAGCAGCTCAATTAAAGGCGGCAGAAGAGGCATTAAATGAATTGATAGAAGGGTTTCGTGCTGAAGACATCGAAGAGGCTAAAGCGACTTTTGAATCTGCGAAGGCTAATTACAACCAGGCTCTTACGAATCTTAGTGATATAGAACTAACTCCACTTGAAGATGGTATTGTGCTAACTCGTGTCCGAGAAGCTGGTTCAATAGTGCAAGCCGGGCAGGTGGTATATACTTTGTCCTTGGTTAACCCAGTTTGGGTTCGGGCATATGTAAGTGAAATTGACCTGGGTCGAATTAAATCTGGAATGGAGGCACAGGTTTATACTGATACTCGCCCTGATAAGCCATACAAAGGGCAAATCGGCTTTATTTCTTCTCAGGCTGAGTTTACGCCAAAGAACATTGAAACAAAAGAACTGCGAACTGATCTAGTATATCGCATACGCATTGTCACAGAGGACCCAAATGGTGAATTGCGCCAGGGCATGCCAGTCACCGCTACCATAAAACTAAACCCCAAATAAAAATGGAAACCCTTGTAGAAATTAAAAACCTTATAAAGAAATTTCCTAAAAGCAGTATTCCTGCGCTAAACAATATAAATGCTCAAATATACAAGGGGTGCATCAATGGAGTAATTGGACCAGATGGTGCAGGGAAAACTACGCTCTTAAGGCTTATTACCGGACTCATGACACCAACCTCAGGTACCATCACCGTTGATCAGTATGATACGACTAATGATTTATATAAAATTCAGGAAATGATCGGCTATATGCCCCAAAGGTTTGGTTTATATGAAGACCTTACTGTTTTGGAAAACCTTGAGCTCTATGCTTCCCTTCATGGATTAAAGGCAGAGAAAAAGCAGCAGGTTTTTGACAAAATGATGCACTTCACCAAGCTAAAACCATTTCTTAATCGGTATACTGGTAAGCTATCTGGTGGCATGAAGCAAAAGCTTGGGCTGGCCTGCGCGCTTCTTATAACCCCTAAATTGGTTGTTCTCGATGAACCCAGTGTGGGCGTTGATCCGCTTTCCCGTCAAGAACTTTGGGTCATGATACATCAGCTTTTAGACGAAGGAGTAACTGTAATAATATCGACATCCTATCTCGATGAAGCTGAGCGCTGCGAGAAGATCTTATTGCTAAATGAAGGTAACTTAATTTATACAGGATCACCCAAAGACCTTATATCTAAAATGGGAGGTCAGGTATATATTATAAAAGCCGAAGGCAATGAGAGGCGCAAGATTTTAAGGGGGCTTATCACGTCTCCATCCATTCGTGATGGAGTTGTAGAGGGGCATGATGTCCGAATTATAGTCAAAAAATCGCATGCTCTGCCACAGGGTTATGAGCTGTTACCAGTGCCAGCTAAATTTGAAGATGCTTTTATAGATATCCTAGGTACTGAGGCACCGAAAAAATCTTCATTTGCTGAAAGAATGCAACCACGTGCAGCCAATGGTGTAGCTTTTCCAATTCAGGCCATTGGATTGACTAAAAAATTTGGTGACTTTACTGCAGTGAAAAATGTTTCTTTCGATATTAAAAAGGGAGAAATATTTGGGTTGCTGGGGCCAAATGGTGCGGGGAAATCTGTAACCTTTAAAATGATGTGCGGCTTAATTAAGCCGAATCAAGGACAGGCGTTGGTTGCAGGGTTTGACCTGTTGACTGCCTCCGCAAAGGCTCGGTCTCGGATCGGTTATATGGCGCAGAAATTTTCGCTTTACAGTGACCTGAGTGTTATGGCTAACCTCAATTTTTTTGCGGGGATTTATGGGCTCAGCGGGAAGCAGAAGAAAGACAAAATCGATGAAATGATCGAGGTATTTGCGCTCGAACCGCATCTGCTCGCTCGCTCTGGAGGGCTACCATTCGGCTTTAAACAGAGGTTAGCACTTTCCTGTGCAGTCATGCATGAACCTGACGTGCTTTTTCTAGATGAGCCAACTTCAGGGGTTGATCCTATTACGCGAAGAGAGTTCTGGTTACACATTAATGGTATGGTAGAAAAGGGCGTTACCATAATGGTAACCACACATTTTCTAGATGAAGCTGAGTATTGCGACAACATTGCCTTAATTTACAATGGGAATTGCATCAGCAAAGGGACGCCGCAGGAGCTTAAAGAAAGTGTGCAAAGTGAGGAAATTCCTAACCCGATTCTTGAGGATGCCTTTATTGAACTTATAAAACGCTCGAGATTGGACGAGAACAATGGGGATAAAAAAGCAATATGATAGAATTTTCATTTCGCAGATTTAGAGCATTTGTCAAAAAAGAATCATTGCAAGTTATCCGCGATCCAAGCAGCATCCTGATCGCCATTGTATTGCCACTACTTCTCACTTTCTTGTACGGGTATGCGATGTCGCTGGACGCCAATAAAATCCGAATAGGCCTGGTACTTGAAGATACATCAGCAAATGCTTATAGCCTGGCCGCGGCATTTACTGGAACTCCTTTTTTTGAAGTGATTGAAGATACGGATCGAGCGGTAATAGAAAGAAAACTAATTAAAGGTGAAATCCGTGGTATAGTTGTAATACCTCAAGATTTCTCTAAAAGCCTCGACAATCAGTTAACATCATCAATTCAGGTCATTACAGATGGCAGTGAAACTAATACCGCAAATTTTGTGATAAATTATGCTGTCGGTGTAGTTAATACCTGGATTAACTCTCTTCGAGCGGAGAAAAAAGTTGATTTTGTAATCCCGATTGACATTGATACTCGCGTTTGGTTCAACCCGGAATTAAAAAGCCGATATGTGTTGTTGCCGGGTTCAGTGGCAATAATCATGTCACTGATCGGCACATTGCTTACTGCGCTGGTCGTTGCTCGCGAGTGGGAACACGGCACAATGGAAGCGCTGATCTCCACACCGATTCGTGTGCTGGAATTTATTGCAGGTAAGATCACCCCATACTTTTTTCTAGGATTGGGATCCATGACACTATGCCTTGCGATATCAATAATATTTTTTGGCGTACCATTTAGGGGATCATTTCTGGTCGTGTATATGGCAACTTCAGTATTCTTGTTAGCTGCCTTGGGACAGGGATTATTTATTTCCGTGCTCTCAAAAAACCAGTTTTTAGCAAATCAGTTTGCAATCATGTTAGGCTTTTTGCCCGCATTTGTGCTTTCCGGCTTCCTTTTTGAAATCCAATCTATGCCGCTTTATATCCAGATTCTAAGTTATGTTTTGCCGCCAAGGTATTTAGTTAGCATATTGCAAACTACGTTTCTAGCCGGAGGAGTTCCGTACTTGATTGTAATCAATATCATCCCTATGCTTTTAATTGCAGTTATATTTATTGGGCTTGCCATAAAAAACACAAGAAAGAGTCTGGACTGATCATGCTGGAGAAAATTAAATCCCTATTAGTTAAAGAGGTTCTTGCAGTTTGGCAGGACAAGAGGAGTCGTGTTGCGCTAATTGCTCCGCCACTCATTCAACTTTTTGTGTTGGCTAATGCGGCAACTTTGGAAGTAAAGAATATTACTATTGGGCTTTTTAATCAGGATTCAGGCTGGTATAGCCATGAGCTCACGGAGCGTATCAAGGGGTCGCCATATTTTTCCAAGGTACGGTTGCTTGAAAGACATAAGGATGTTCAGATGGCCGTTGACCGCCAGGAAGTCATATTAGCAATGCAAATCCAGCAAGACTTTTCCAGACAGCTCAGTGCAGGTAATACTGCAACTGTTATTTCTATTTTGGATGGCAGGAAATCAAATGCCTCTCAAATTGTAAGTGGCTATGTTGGTCAAATTATACAGGATTTCAATGAAGATATCCTTACGAAGCAGGGAGCAATTATAAACCAGCCCATAAATGTAATCTCTCGCACCTGGTTTAATCCTAATCTTGATTATATAGTTTATAACGTTCCTTGCTTGGTCGCAATCCTGAGCATGATTATAACATTAATGGTAACCTCGCTTTCAATAGCCCGTGAACGCGAAATGGGAACCTTTGATCAACTAATGGTTTCGCCACTAGAACCCTGGGAAATACTAATTGGTAAGGCCTTACCTGCCATGATAATCGGCATTGCTGAGAGCAGTCTTATCATGGTGATTGCAATGTTTGCATTCAACGTTAGCTTTCAAGGTTCTGCTTTGCTGTTGTATTTTAGCATGATGGTGTTCGTGTCTTCAATAGTAGGAATAGGCTTATTTATATCATCACTTGTAAATACTCAGCAGCAAGCCACCTTAGGTATTTTTGTGTTCATGGTTCCCACAATACTACTATCCGGCTATGCAACCCCTATAGAAAATATGCCCCAGTGGTTGCAATATGTAACTTACATCAGTCCTATAAAATACTTTCTCATTATAGTTAAGGGAGTTTTCCTGAAGGATATGGGGCTAACGGACGTCCTTGCCTATACATGGCAGATAGCCCTAATCGCTTGCATTACACTCCCTCTGGCAAATTGGATGTTCCGACGCAAAATGGTGCTGGGGATTTCAATAAAGATGGCTTTGCTGATGTCATCATTGGAGCGAATGTTGCCTCATCCTCTCCCAGTGCAAATGACTATACCGGCAAAAGCTATATTATTTTTGGTCATGGCGGTGTGGCGAGTAATGTGAATCTGTTCACCCTAAACAATCAAGGCATTGTAATAGTCGGCGGAAACCAGGATGAAATTGGCAATTCAGTGAGCGGGGCTGGTGATTTGAACGGCGATGGTTACGCCGACGTCATTATTGGAGCCAACACTGCTTTCGTCGGAGCCGGAGAAAGCTGCGTAGTTTTTGGCAGCCAATATATAGTCGAAACGCCTTCAGTTACCTCTGCTTCAACATCGGAAGATGGAATATCTAGTATTTTAATTGCTGGACTCTTCACTGCTTGCTTTGAGTTTGCTTAAAAATTGAGAAAACTGGGCGCTTAGGAGTAAGGTAATTTTACCTGTATTGTTACCCTAAACCCTACCGCCTTTTTGTTTGGATTTACTGGCGCGACTTGATTGAGAAGCAAGATCGATCCATTGCTTGAGCAACTTTGTGTTTTCGAGAACTTCATCAGGAACTTTCCAATATGACATGGCTATTGTTTTGCCATTGCGTTCATAAGTAAAAGGATCAGACCCTAACTCTTGAAAAACCTTAGATGCGGCTGGATCAGCTTTAAAATACAACTCGTTATCGGCAATCAGTCCAAACATTTGCTTGTTGCTATATAAACCAAAGCCACCAAACATAGGGCGTACTGATATATCTATATGCCCCTCAAGTAACTCTTTTATATATTCAACAAACTCGTTGCGGTATTTGGGTTTCATAATCGTCTCTAGGCTCTCAAATTTCTCAGTGCGTTACTAACGTAATCTTTCCGTTTTTGGCGTTCGCTTGCCCATGCCGCTTTCATATCTTCATGGCTTGCATCCGGGAGTTTATTAAAATAGTCCTGGATAAAACTAATGTAAGCCCATTCTTCTTTGGGAGATGGGGCTTGCGCTTCTCTCCTAAGTTTTTCTTTCACCCACATATCAGCAAATTCCTGATACGTTGGCGGGTTACCACTCAGCCACCGTTCATTTAGCCAATCGATACCGAATGCTGTGAAATGGAAATGTTCGCCAATGAGCTTCTTGAAAAAGAGGCGAGTTCTCAAATCATTCTTATATGCCCCTTTCAACATCAGGCTATTTTTGGATAGTGTATTATTCTGCCCAGGCCCGGCATATGATGCTTTAGGAAATTTAGGGCTGGTCAGCTTTTCTCCGGTTTTGATGAAGTGTAAAATCCTTGCGATTAACTCTATTTTCTTACCCTTTGTACTAAGTGAGAATCTACTGCAAATATCCTTGAGCTCCTCCATATGAAGAAAATTCAGGCTTCTCTTGAATTCTATAATATCGGTTTTGTTAATTAACATGTCGTCACTCTATTTTTCCAACATACCATTCGGAAGCGGCCGTAAGCGAAAGACCTTGAAGAAAGTGTCGCTTTGGTTGATCATGAGCGCCGCAAACAACTAAAACCTGCTGAGCACCCTTCTCTTGTGCTCGGCGCTTCAGTTCTGTAAGTAGCTTACTTCCTACAGTACTCCATTGTGAAGAGTGAGAGACGCAAAAGTCATCAACCATCAAGGTTAATCCCGGATTATATACCTCAGGCGGAATCACAATGCGACCGATAATGAAGCCTATGACCTGTGATTGAGATTTGGCGACTAAAAAAATATGGTCATCTTTGTTCAGCAATTCCTGGAACCACTCTGTCTGACTTACCTCGGCACCTTCTGCATAACGCCAAAACTGAGGTTGGGCTTTTTCATAATCGCGCCGCTTTGCATAAGAAAGTATAACCATGTTCTCTATATCAGCAGCTTTAGCCTGATGAATTGAGATATGCAACTCAGGCGTTTTCTCCTTATCTATTGCGAATGTGATTACATTCATTGCATAAGGATCAGGGTTATCGGCTGACTTTAGTTCTTCTTCTGTTTTAAAGACTTCGTTATAATCCCCATCACATGTCTCAAATATAACTTTACGCCAGAAATTCAGAGCTTTGGAATTCTCAGGCATGACAGCTACCGACCACTTACCTGGATGCTCTTTGAATATATCTCTGGCAACCATGCTTGCAATACCTTTGCCTTGGAATTTAGCGAGAATAAAAAATTCACCCATGTTCCAATCCACTTGTTCAATCAGATGGGCTTTGTCTAATAAAACAAACCCAGCTAATTCATTGTTAACCTTAATTACAAATGCGCGTTCATTAGGGTTTTCAAAGTAATGCTTAAAGTCTATGCAATCGAATAGCCCATTTTCAGGACATTCCCAACCCATATACAGCGTTCTATCATATACATAAAATCGAGCCATGTTTTGCACAACTGGGTAGTCTGCAATCGTTGCAGGGATAATTGTCGGTTTCAATTTAAGCTGCATCCAGAACCCTGGAGGCACCATTGTGCGGATGCAATAAATCTCTTGTAATACTTTTAATATCGGCGCATCCCGTCATATGCATACACTCTTTCAATTCTCGATCCAGGAGGTTTAGTAGTGAAACCAGACCGTACTGCCCGCCCACGATTAATCCATACAAAGCGGCACGCCCAATTAAAACAGCCTTAGCCCCCAAAGCAATCGCTTTAAATATATCAATGCCGCTTAGTATGCCCCCATCCATATAAATATCAATAGTGTTTTTAAAATCATTTGATAATAAGGAAAGCGCTTCAAGAGAGGAGATTGCACCATCCAATTGTCTTCCGCCATGATTAGAGATGATTATCCCTTTAGCACCAAAGCGGATTGCTTGTTCCACATCTACCGGATGTAAGATACCCTTTAGGATGATTGGTAAGCGCGTGAAAGATATTATTTCTTTTATATCCTCCCAACTAGCCGACGAATTTATGTATTTTTTATAGTATTCATCTAGCGTTTCATAAGGCACCGCAGGATCATGAGGGAATAAGGGCAAATTATGAATTGGGAATTCTAAACGATCCGTACCAGAGCTTACTTGTTTGCACATTGAACATCCTAGCGGGGCATCAATCGTTAAAACAATGGCTGAACATCCAGATTCTTCAGCCTTAACTATATATTTCTTCATCAATTCCTTATCGCGGTAAACCAGCAATTGATACCATACATTGGATAAACTGGATCCGATTTCCGCGAAGTCACAGGTAGAAAAAGACGAGACAATAAAAGGGATGCCAACTGAACTTGTCGCGTCAAAAGTATCTTTCTCGCCATTATCACAAAACATTTTATGCCAAGGGGTCGGAGCAATAATGATGGGAGCATTCATTTTCGCCCCCAGTATGGTTACTGAAGTATCGACTTCTTCGATCTTTTGTAGAACCCGAGGTATTAATTTATAACGTGAATACGACTCAAGGTTAGCTTCAAATGTTTTTCCAAATCCGGCTTTTCTCTCTATATAATCGGCCAATGGTAGTGAAAGTTTAGCTAAAGCTGCTTTGCGATATTCCAATATATTTAACATACTATTACGCAAATTCGAAGGTTGTCGGCCACTCATATTTTAATTCTCTAGGATTAGTATTCCTTATGCAATAAATTTTAGCACACGAAGTTATACTTCATGTTTGAACTTAAGAAATTAAAAGAAATTAACATGATGTAGACTAATGAAATAAATATACACTATATTTAAATTATATCAAGAAATGCGTTGACAAAGCCATTTGCACAATATCTTATTTACTTTAAGAAGATTGCCCTACAGCTAAAATCTTTTCATAAATTTCCTATTAGTGATTTTTGCTTATAGGACAATAACACCTCAAGATGAGCAATTATTAAGGAGAAATAAATAATAATTAATTTAGTAGTAAAATTATTTATGAAAACTAAAAACTTAATAAACATAATTGCTTTAGCGTCACTGCATTCTATACCATCACTAGTTAATGCGTTGGAAAACTCAGCTCTGCAACATTGCAGTTATAATTTTATAGAGATAACCGGTGGCATAGCTCAATCAACTGCACTAAAGGGTAATACGCAGTTACCCGCTGGCAACCCAACATGTACATTTGGAGCTGCAATAGGAAGCAAACTGCTGAAACAGCTGGCTGTAGGCTTAGAATACAAATACATAGGAAAAAACTCATATAACTTTGGTAACGCTCTCGATACTAATACTTCTTTATCATGGAAAACCCAAAGCAATGTAGCGCTTCTCAATATGAGCGTTGATTTAGTAAATGCTCAAACGGTAATTATGCCTTATCTGAAATTCGGAATGGGGATAGCAAAAAACAATTCAAATGATTATTGCAAAGTAAATACTGGCGTTGTCACAACCACTACAACTTATGATGGAGAAAGCAGGAATGCATTTGCCTGGCAGGTTGGTGCAGGATTTGACGTTACTGTTAATCCCATGTTCGATGTACAACTTCAATACATGTATGCGAACCTTGGTAAAGTGCAAACGGGCTCAGTTGCAACCTCTGTATATAGTAGCGGGCTTCCCACTTCAACTAGTTTGGCTACACCTAAAACAGGAAAATTACAAGAACATATTGGGACTATAGGAATGAAATTTAAATTCTAACCGATTGTTTAACTAGAATATTTTTTCTAGTTAAACATCACATAAAAAGGTATTTTATGACTACTCCAATAACTGCAGATATTAAACAGTGGGCAACTAGTGTAATCAATCTTTTGAATTTTCCAATAGAAAGCAGACCAATCTTTAATTACTACATCAATAGTGCAACCACGGTAGAGCAGTTATTTGGACAATTATCTTTTCTCTCTGATTATGTCAATTCAGTTA
Organism: Alphaproteobacteria bacterium; assembly: GCA_013288625.1. Classification (GTDB taxonomy): domain Bacteria; phylum Pseudomonadota; class Alphaproteobacteria; order Rickettsiales; family Midichloriaceae; genus JABDBN01. Next base: position 19,304 of record JABDBN010000026.1, read on the forward strand.
CTATTGCTTATAGTATATCTGGAGTCACTAACGGTACAAGTGGCGGCGACACTACGCAACTTGCAGCTGAAATCCAGGCATTGCAATTAGCTCTCACGAATATTAAAAATATCAATATAGCCAGTGATGCAGCTATTGCATATTCTAAGTTAAATTTGGCTAACAGTATTAAGAGCTCTGACATTCTTGATGGCACTATTACTACTACAGACATTTCCAATACTGCAGCTATAACAGGAGCACAACTAGCTGCTGGTGCAAATATTATAGGCACTCAACTTTCCGCGGGTGCGGCTGTTGCAGGTACACAACTTGCTGCCGTGGCAAACATAATTGGTACGCAGTTATCAGCTGGTGCAAACATTCCATATTCTAAGCTAAATTTGGCAGGTAGTGTTACAAGCAGTGACATTGTTGATGGTACTATTACTACTACCGACATTTCCAATACTGCAAATATAGTAGGCACACAATTGTCAGCTGGCGCTGCTATTACTGGCACACAATTAGCTGCAGTGGCAAATATCATTGGTACGCAGTTATCTGTCGGAGCTAACGTTCCATATTCCAAGCTAAATTTGGCTAACAGT
>JABDBN010000027.1 GCA_013288625.1 Alphaproteobacteria bacterium
AGAGCATTGCCTATACTTCGCGCCTACTAAGAACAGTGTGACTTTTATCCAAGATGCCTTTCGTGTTGCAGGATTAGAGGGCGATCCATTTGATTACTTTTCTGAAGAGCAGCTTGCAAATGGTGAGTTGAACAGCTTCGCCTATTTGTATGCGCACAAAGCCTTGCTATTTGTGCGAATTACCAGCCAGGAGTTAGCCGCACCACAGGATAAATTCATGGAGATGGAAGACTACTTGCATGCTCACCCTGCATTAGCTCCGGCTATTCATTTGGAAGCTTAAGCACACTGGCTATTCACCCTGAGCCATTGAATAGCCAGCGTTACCACCGTAGTTATAAAGGTTTTGCACAGTGCTTATCGCTACTTTCTTTGCAGTGGCTTTGCTCAAGAGCTCTATAATATCATCCTGTGTCACCCCTTTGTCTTTATAACCAATATAGCGGCAGCAAGTATACTCATCTGCTTTTGCTGTTGCCGTTGCATTAGGCCAGACTTTTAAACCCTTAAGCGAAATCGTATAAAGCTGCAGGTGAGGGTGCAGATTCTCCATAATTGCCGCGGTTTCCGCGATAGTCATGGCATGAGCATCGATATATATATCAGCACCCACCAGCTGTTGTGATATTTTGTCTTCGGGCGCGAGATCGATTTTAATGCGCTCGGCGCTAGCCGGTGTTTTTGCAGGGAGATGAGATGGTGACTTGCCCAGGTTATTTATCACTGCATCGGTGAAATCAGAAGTGCTTGCCTTTACCTTGCTTTTACCTTTTGTATAAATATCAGCAGTATGCACCCCATCTTCCAGAGTTTTGAGCCAGGCATTTTGAATTAATGCCCCAACTTTACCTTGCCCGATATAGTCTAGCATCATCACGGCGCCATTAAGCAGCCCTGAAGGATTTGCTATCCCTTTGCCGGCGATATCTGGGGCGGATCCATGTACAGCTTCAAACATTGCACAGGTAGGGCCGATATTGGAGCTGCCTGCCAAGCCAACCGATCCGGAGACCTCGGCAGCGATATCAGATACAATATCGCCGTAAAGATTAAGGGTGACAATGACGTCAAAATCCTGAGGGCGTGAAGCTATGCGAGCTGACCCGATATCAACAATCATTGCATCAGCTTTAATGTCTGGGTATTCTTTGGCTACGGTATCGAAAATCGAGTGAAAAGCACCATCGGCAATTTTCATTATATTATCTTTTATAAGGCAAGTTACTTTTTTCCGATTATTGGTTTTGGCATACTCGAATGCATAGCGAATGATTTTCTCTGAACCCTTATGCGTTATGAGCTTGTAAGACAAATTAAAAGTAGGGCCTACCTTATATTCTATGCCAGCGTACAAATCTTCTTCATTCTCACGAAACACGATTAGATCCATTTTTTCCTGCTTGCTATCAACAAATGGATAGTAGGAAACAGCAGGTCTGATATTAGCAAAAAGCCCAAGGGTTTTTCTGAAGGTGACGTTGAGGCTTTTATATCCTTTCCCCTGTGGGGTGGTAATAGGAGCCTTTAATAAGATCTTGGTTTTGTAGATAGTATCCCAAGCTTCTTTCGAAATTCCTGAAGGCTGGCCGTGCAAATATAGCTTTTCACCGATTTCAATCGTCTCGATTTTCAATTGCGCTCCGGCATCTCGTAGGATCTTTAAAACGGATTCCATGATTTCAGGGCCGATGCCATCACCATATGCTACAGCTATATTTGTAAAGTCAGTCATTTCATAACCAATATTTAAATTTATACTCAACTATTTTAAGTGAGATGCAGGGGCGCCAAGTCGCCGTCATTGCGAGGAGCGTAAGCGACGCGTCAATCTCGTGACACCGCACAACAACTAATTGCATAAATATTGGGTTATGTAATTACTTTGGTCAACATAATAATTTCATTAATCGTCTTTGCCGTCGTTCTGAGCAGCTGGTAGAACCGAAGAATGATGGTCGATAATTAGCCACTGTCCTGATCTGTGTTGATACGCAAAGCTGAACCTGGCAGGTACGCTAACTGTGTGCCCATTTTCAGTATAGCTAATGGTGTATAACCCATTACTAAAAGCAATATTACCCATAACGCTGACTTTTAGCTTATCGACGACAACCTTAATATGTGGCTTTCCTGCCAGCATATCAAAATACTGCTTAAGTTGCTGATGCGTTGTTAAGATCTTAGGTGAAAGCGTAGGGAGTAATGTTGCGTCTTTCGCATACAGTTTTACCACGTCTTCGGACTTGCCGCTATTAAGTGCAGTAACCCATTTGTGGAACGTATTTTCTATTTCAATGCTGCGGTCGGTAAAAGCGCATTGATAGATTCGGTGGGTTGTTGGGCTCTTCACAACGTAGACTGCAGAAATAGCGAGAAAAACTACAATAAGCAGTATTACATACTTGGTATAATTCGGATACATATTACTAACCTTTATTAGAATGCAACCTCTATTATTTATAAAGATTATTAATAAATAGTTAATAAAAACAATTTTAATAAAAAATATTATTAATGTTGAAATATGTCGAAATCAGGCCAACCCATCAGATCAAGTTTTGCCCTCGTAGGCAGGAATTCAAAACATTTCTTGGCCATATCCATACGACCTTCTCGCTTTAACATTATATCCAATTTGTCACGCAAGCCGTGCAAATAGAGAACATCTCCTGCGGCATATGCAAGTTGCTCTTGCGATAACTGGTTGGTACCCCAATCAGAACTCTGCTGCTGCTTATTAAGTTTGATTTTAAGAAGCTCTTCACACAAGTCTTTGAGGCCGTGGGAATCAGTATAGGTGCGAGTCAATCTGGAGGCGATTTTTGTGCAATAAACATTCTTCAGTTCAATTTGCAAATAATGCATAATGATAGCGATATCAAAACGACCGAAATGGAACAATTTCACCCTGTTATCGTCAACAAGCACTTTCTTTAAATTAGGGCAAGTGAACTTCAACTCCGGAAAGTGAACTATATGAGCATCACCATCGCCATTTGAAAGCTGTATCACACATAGGCGGTCACGATAATTATTCAAGCCCATTGCCTCTGTGTCGACTGCCAGATCTCCCTTAATATCTAATCCATCAGGTAAATCAAATTTATGATAAAAGTTGGTTATATATCCTCCTAATTTTGCTATACTCAAACTCATACTAAACTAGTAAGCTCTTGCTGACAAGATATGCATTTAATTGTAGGACTCGGAAATCCCGGTGAAAAATATAAGAAAAACCGCCATAACATAGGTTATATGGTGGTCGATGAGCTTAGAGCCAAATTTGGTGAGGATGGTTTTAAAGAGAAATTTCATGGTCACTATTGTACGGCTCAGATTCATGGAGCCAAGGTTTTGTTATTAAAGCCTGGTACTTATATGAATCGTTCAGGTATAGCGGTTCAGGAGTGTTCTCAGTTTTATAAAATCCCTAAGTCCAATATCATTGTGATTCATGATGATCTCGATCTTAACCTGGGAAGGATAAAAGTTAAAATTGGTGGTAGTAATGCGGGGCATAATGGTTTAAAATCCATAGATGCATTTATTGGTAGCGAGTATCTAAGAGTGCGTTTTGGTATCGCTCACCCCGGTCATAGGGATAGGGTGACGGATTACGTGCTTGGAGACTTTGCGAAAGCTGAGTTGCCGCTTGCAGAAGCAGGTGTGGCGGGTATTATTGCTAATATTAAGCAGTTAATTGCCGGTGACTTAGCGGGCTTTATGAATAACTGCAGCTTGAATTTAAAGAATTTAGAAGGTTAGTTATGGGATTTAAATGTGGGATAGTTGGGCTGCCAAATGTTGGCAAATCCACGCTTTTTAATGCAGTGACGCAGAGCGCAGCCGCGGAAGCTGCTAATTATCCCTTCTGTACTATCGAACCCAACGTTGGTCGTGTTTCAGTGCCTGATCTTCGTCTCAATAAGCTTTCTGAAATCTACCCCTCAGAAAAGACTATTCCTACTCAGATCGAATTTGTGGATATTGCCGGCCTAGTGAAGGGGGCAAGCAAAGGCGAAGGGTTAGGTAATAAGTTCCTGGCACATATAAGAGAAGTTGATGCTATAGTCCATTTGGTGCGCTGCTTTAAAGATAAGAATGTCACCCATGTGGAAGGAGAAATCGATCCGATCAGGGATGCTGAGATCATCGATCTTGAGCTCATTCTGGCTGATTTGGAAAGCGTGGAAAAAAGAATCCCCAACCTTGAGAAAAAAGCTAAAACTAATAAAGAGCTTATACCTGAGTGTGAGCTGATGAAACAAGTCTATGAAGTTCTGAAAGCTGGCAAGCCTGCCAGGGTTTTGGAAAACGAGACTAATAAGGAGCAGCTAAAGCGGTTGCAGCTACTATCTGATAAACCAGTCCTTTATGTTTGCAATGTTGATGAAGATGAAATCAATGCTGCGGATAATGAGTTTGTTACGAAGATGCGCGCAAAGGCTAAAGAAGAGAATGCGGAATGCGTTTTGATTTCAGCTAAGATTGAAGCTGAAATAGCCAACTTAGATAGTGAAGAGGAAAAGAAGGAATTCCTCGCAAGTATAGGTTTAGAAGAAACCGGACTCAGCAGGCTCATTAAAGCCGGGTTCCACCTTTTAGGTCTTATTACCTTCTTCACAGTAGGGCCTAAAGAAGCAAGAGCTTGGGATATCGTCAAAGGAACCCGGGCCCCTCAGGCTGCAGGTGCTATCCACACCGACTTTGAAAAGGGGTTTATTCGCGCAGAAACCGTGGGTTTTGAAGAGTATATGAAATACAATGGGGAATCAGGTGCACGAGATGCCGGGAAACTTCGGCTTGAAGGCAAAGAGTATACAGTAGTCGACGGAGACGTTATGCACTTTAGATTTAACGTTTGAGGCGATTGCTAACTATTGATTTCTATTCATTAGCTGTTTTCTTAATTGTTGCGATCTTCTTTATAGTCAATCCTGTAGATCTTGCAATTACCTCAATATCTATACTCTGTGATAGCATATTTCTAGCTACTTTCTCAACCCCTCTCTCTTCACCTATCACTATTCCTTCCTCTCTACCTTCCTCTTTAGCTTTCTTAAGAGTGCTTTCTTCAATACGTAGCCAGTGCAAATGTGCTTCATAGGCATCTCTTTCTTCATCACTCAAATTCATTACTTCAATAACTTCTAGAGCTTTCTCTAGCCCTGGATCTTTTAATTCTTTTGGTAGATCTCGTTTGTTTAATAAATCATGCCGAGTTAAGAATGCTACCCACCTATCAAGTGAAGTCTTTACTTTCGACAACAGTAGCTTGAGTTCATCTGCCTCACTCAGCTTTTCCCCTTTGATCTGATCTTCAAACTTGCTAAGCTCAATGGTGTGCAATTCCATATCCTTAAAATAATGTACGCCACTTTCTTTTGCAAATGGACGAAAGGTGTTATGGTATTCCTTGGCTTCTGGAATGCTAATAAAATTCAGTATGTGTATTCCTATTGTTTTATTTAGCTTGGAATATCCCTTACCCACAGATAGCTGTTGGGTATAGGCTTTGCCCCAGTAGTACAAGGCTCTTTTATCATAATCTCCATCATCGCTGATTTGGATTTCTATGCAGTAGCGCTTGCCGGTGGGCCCTTTAGCCTTTATATCCAGTATGGATAATTTTTCTTTCTTAAAATCCTGGAAATTGTAAGGATTCAGGATATCCACAGTCTCTACTTGATCTTCTTCGGAGACTACTGAATTGATCAGAGAGATCAGTAAGTCTTTATTTTCATCCACCCCAAAAAGTTTCTTAAACGCAATGTCGACTCTAGGCATAATTTCTTCTGACATGGCAAAACCTAAGTTGCATTTCTTGACTTGCATAATACTACAAATTTCAAATCAAGGCACTATATTTAGAGTTTAGCTTAAAAATTCCCTATAATTTGAATAGTAGAACTCCACACGATGAAGCTCGGACTGAGATGATATTTTCAATGAATGGATCTTGCCTTCAATCTCCTTGTCCCAGAATGTTACGAACTTTTTTAAGTTAGGAAAATCAGGAACATAATCATAATCCTGCCAAACGAAGCTCTGGAGAATATCTTTGTAATCAGGCATATAGTAAATTATTTCAGCTAGAGTCAATCTATACAAACCCTTGCTTGATGGATGAATAATCAGTTTGTCCATAAACTACCTCCATCATTATATTATGACTCAGGAATGGTTAATAACTGGTTAACAGCATTTAAAAAGTGACGGGTTAAAGGCTAGCGAAGAGTGCAATCGCTGCAGCATTAGAAACATTTAAGCTTTCAATGCCAGGTGAAATCGGAATCCTCAGGGTTAGGTCACATAATTCATTGGTGAGCTTACGCATTCCGCTGCCTTCACCACCAAGTACAATTACTGCCTTCTCATATTTTTTGATTTCACTGATAGGAGCCTCAGCCTCTCCATCTAGACCTATAACCCAATAGCCTTGCTTCTTAAGGTATGTTAGTGAATTGGCCAGGTTGCTTACATGGATAAGCGGCAATATTTCCAGCGCCCCTGATGAAGTTTTCGCAATGCTTGCTGACTCATCCGGAGAATTATGCTTTGGCAAAATGATAGCATCAGCTGAAAATGCTGCAGCAGAGCGCATTATCGCCCCTATATTTTGTGGGTCGGTTATTTGATCTAGAGCTAATATAACGGATCTTGGATGCTTCATGCATTTTTCGACTACATCAGAGAGTAAGGGCTGATCGATGGTGGAAACATAGGCAGCGATTCCCTGATGAACCGCACTATTTTGCTTGATTTGCTTGCTGATTTCATCGGGATTACTGATCTTAAATTTAACAGCAGACTTCTTTATCAGCCCATGATTTGGTTGGGTGATTAAAAGTTCAAACACTTGTCTACGGGGATTACTTAACGCTGCAATCACCGCATGCTTGCCATAAATCCAGTATTTTCCTTTAGTTGCTTTCATTTTTCTTTCTATTATACAGAGTTGTTTTCACCCTTCCGCCATGAAAGATAACCTCTTCCATACCGTTGGTTATTTTAAAAGCTGGAGCTTGGATTATTCCGATTTCACCTTTCACCTCAACGTTATTATCTCCGGTGATCGCTTTATCTTTGTAATGGACAATCGCAGCAGGCGTATCAATAGTATAACCGGAATCGGAAACCATATTTACATTTCCCAACAGATCCAGCCTGTGTTGTGCAGTGGTTATTACAGCTGCATCTGACTTAAGCTTGATAAAAGTACTATCCTGCATGGTGAGATCAGCATAGACTTCTTCCAATTCCATAATTCCTTTTGTAGCTTCCACGCCTACCTTTGCTGTAATAGTATAGGGTTGCTCTTTCTCGTCCTTACCATAAAATTTGGGGCTTTCAATTTTGGTCAATTCACTGCTTGCGGGGGTGACTGAGTCAGACTCTGAAGTCTGCAGCAAGGCAGGATGTTTTTTTTCATGGCTGGTTTTGATGGTGGGTAAAATCAAAACTGCCGCCACCGTTGCTATTCCAAGAAACAAAATGGAGAACTTGAAAATCTTGACCCGCCATGAATGCCTTTTAGCTTTGTTTTGGTTTGCAATCATGCTACCCGCGCGCGCAATATATCATGCATATGAATTATGCCTATAGGCTTATTAGCTTCCGTAACAAACAAGGCCGTAATCGCCTTGCGATTCATTATCCCCAAGGCTTCTGATGCCAGATTGTTTTGGTTAACAGTTATGAGAGGAGACTTTGTCATAACTTCGGAAATAGCAGTAGTTTTCAAGTCGCAACTGAGATGGCGCCTAAGATCTCCATCAGTGAAAACACCTACAAGATTAAATTCAGTATTGATAATACCAACATATCCCAAACGCTTTTTAGTTATTTCTAACACAGCATCGATCATTTGCACTTCTTCATGGACTATAGGTAGCGCTTCTCCGACATGCATGATATCGGCTACTCTTAAAAGCTTAGCGCCGAGTTTGCCACCCGGATGAAATACCTTGAAATCTGCCTTAGTAAAGCCACGTCCTTCATGTAGGACCACAGCCATTGCATCACCTAAAGCCAGCATCATGGTGGTCGAAGTGGTAGGGGCATCTATGTCAGAAGCCTCACTTATCTTAGGTAACACCAGATTAACGTAACTTGCCTTGGCAAGGGTTGAATTGGGGTTAGAGGTTATGCCAATAATGGGTATAGCAAAACGCTTGCAGTATTCCACAATATTATTGAGTTCGCCTGATTCCCCGGAATTGGACAGGAGTAAAACCACATCTTTATCAGTGATCATACCCATATCACCATGACTAGCTTCAGAAGCATGGACAAATGCCGCTGGCGTTCCAGTGGAAGCAAGGGTTGCAGCAATTTTTCTGGCTATATGCCCGCTTTTGCCAATGCCGCATAGCATAACCCGCCCTGACAGCGAAAAAATTAGGTCAATAGCTATGTTGAATTGGTTGTCAATTCGGTTAGAAAGGGTGCTTAACCCTTGCATTTCCTGCTCTATGACGCGGCGTGCAATGGCAATACTGTCTAATTTCGTATCAATTTTGGGATTCAGCATTATTGTTTCCAAACCTGTTTTGAGATACTCTACCAGAAAACGCACATTTTGTATACCAATGCTTTGCTTTGTAATTATAAAATTATTTATCTGAGGCCTTGAAAAATACAATATTGTAGCTATATTATATATTAGTAATTTACAACTTGAGGTTTTAAAATGGATTACACAAAGATGACTGGTACCGTCGCAAGGGAAGCAACTAGATATGATGAAGGCTTGCGTGCGTATATGCTATCGGTATTTAACTATATGGGCATAGCATTGGGTATTACCGGTTTGGTCGCATTTGTAGTGGGATCAACCCCGCAATTGATGAATGTGATTTTTGGCACCCCTCTACAGTGGGTAGTTATGCTTGCGCCTCTCGCTATGATATTTTTTGTAATGCCGAGACTTCTAAACTATTCATTGCAGGCCGCTCAGATGTTGTTTTGGTTATTCGCCGCGCTAATGGGTTTGTCGATATCGACAATTTTCATAGTATACACTCAACAAAGCATCGCCAGTACATTTTTCATAACTGCATCAGTTTTTGGCGCAATGAGCCTTTATGGTTATACTACCAAGAAAGACCTTACTTCTTTCGGCAGTTTTTTGATTATGGGCTTGATAGGCATTATCATAGCTTCAATAGTTAACATTTTCTTACAAAGCTCGATGCTGCAATTCGTAGTCTCTTTAATCGGGGTGTTTGTTTTTGTTGGATTAACTGCATACGATACTCAGAGAATTAAGAACATCTACTATCAGGTTTCTGGACAAGGTGAATTGGCCAGTAAACTGGCTATATTTGGAGCTCTAAGCCTTTATATGGATTTCATTAACTTGTTCCTGCAATTGCTTCAACTTTTCGGCAATAGAAGATAATATATTCTCTATATTTAGGATTCTTCATTAAGAAGGTACTGTAACATTGCGGAAAGTAAGGGATATCCGTCGTTCTCGTTTAATTTTGATAGATTGTAACTTGTCTATTTTCCTATAAGCAATGCCATGTTTCCATAGGTATCTGGAATCAGATCTTAATATTAACAAACTTCTTGGTTCCAATAATATAGATCGCTTATCTGGCAACTTAGTAAAGTCCATTACGCAGCTTGAGCCCAAGCTTAACGAGCAGATAGTGCTACCAAAGCAAGGCACGCAATCTATGTGGCTGCTAATGCCTTGCCCCGGGAGGTATTCGTTAACAATGATCTGATCTGGATGGCTCATTCCCTGCTTCTTAAGCTTATCGCATATGTTGCTCAACCATTCTGGTATAGGGCCAAGGTAGTGCCCACGATCTATAGTCCGAGTTTTGTAGTCGTATTTATACCCATAATGCTGAACTCTTCGTTTCAGTTCAACAATCCATGGACTTGAGTCGATAGTTTCAAGGAAAATCGCCTCTTGGTTAGCTGTAATATACTCTGGTATATAGGTTAATCCTGGAATTTTTATATCACTCTCGAACATACTAAGCTGTTTCATATTACAAATTCCCATGTGGCAAATTTCTTATACTCCTCTAGTGCACTTCCATCTTGATTAGTATTGCTGTGAACATATTGAGGATAATCTTTCGGGTCAAAGTTATATTTAACAGGTTGTACAAGCCCCAATTGTTCTGAAATCTCTTCAAAACGAAACACATTGTTATAAAAAGCATTATCTACAATAGTGATTAATATTATTCCATTCTTTTTTAAAATATAGGAAGCAGACGTTATAAAGTCACGAACTAACACATAGTTCGGGTTATGACCTCCAATCGGCTCTCTGCTCCCAGAATGTGGAAATTGAAAGATGACAGTATCAAAAGAACTCTTGGGGAAAACTTTATGCAGATTTGTTGCATCAATATTATGCATCACTTTAATGCCAGTGTTGTGCAATAATATAGCATTATACTGTCCAATATCTGATAGATCTTTATAAGACTCGTATGTGGAGGTTATAAGTATAGGCAATGTTTGTAACTGTTTGATTAAACTGAGAGTAAAACTCAGATTGCCTTCTCCCACAAGAAATGAATTCCCATAATCAATTCTATCCAAAAAATTATATTTTATAGAGCTTTTTAAGAGTAATGTTAGGTCTTGATTTAAATGATAGATTACGTCCTCACGTTCATATAAACCTAACTCTGCGCATTTAATATTTAGGTCAAGAACTTTGGTTCTTAGTTCTATAATCTTAATTGCAGATTCAACAGCACTTTGATTGATTAACATAAAGTTACCATAACAAAATTTAACTTTGGCAGTATACACGCTTATCACTAGTGTGTGGAAGTATCAGTTTTATAAAAAAGTAGCAAACTCTCTGATGCCGTCAAAAAGTGCCCAAGCTCCGAAGGCTATCAGTATGAAGGCTGAAATGTATCTGATCTTCTCGATCCAGGTTTTGGGTAAGATCTTATGACTTCTGCTTACGATATAGCCTAAAAACAACCACCAAGACATGGAGCCTAAAAACACGCCTATTAAAATCCAGGCTGTGTCATCAAGAGAAAAATGCTCACTACCGATGGCTGTGAATACCCCGGCAAAGCTCAAAATAGTTAATGGATTTGACAGGGTTAACATAAAGGTAGTCAAAGCCAGTCTGGATAAGTTAATCTTTGGCAGTTCGATAGTTGCTTTCTGTTGGTTTGACAGGCATTCTTTTGCGCCTAAGGTAAGCAGCAGGATGCCTCCGAATATCTTAAGATAGTGCATGATGCCAAATAAGAAAATCGAGACAGCAGTAAGTCCAGCGCCGGCTATCAGTCCATAAATGCTATCGGCCAAAGCTGCTCCAAGCCCTACAGCAATGGCTCCAACTATACCTAATTCCAGGGTCTTCTTGATACAAAGCAGACCTATGGGGCCAACTGGTGCTGCTATTGCAATACCAATTACCCAAGCTTCAGCTACAGTTACAATGATTGACACGTGATAAACATCCTGTATTATAGTAATTATATAATACTGTATTCGGAAGTTAGCTAACATGTCAATTAAATATGCTGAGTATGATGCTATTGACAGGAAAATAGTTGAGATAATGAATCGCGATGCGCAGACTACTAACTTTTCTTTAGCAAAACTGGTAGGGTTGTCAACATCAGCAGTTAATGAAAGGCTTCGTAAACTAAAAGGTGCTGGCATTATTAAGAAAATTGTAGCCATTGCCGACAGTGAATTTATGGAGATGTCGCTTTGTGCCTATATCTCAGTAAGCATTGATAAGCCGGAATACAACCATGGATTTTTGGCAAGTATAGAATACCACCCTAATGTTCTGGAATGCCACCATATCACCGGTGATCATTCATATCTGTTGAAGGTTAGGGTTGAAAACACCAAAGCCCTGGAAACATTCATCACAGATTTTTTAAAAACCCAAAAAGGGGTATATAAAACCTTTACGCAAATAGTCTTATCTTCTGCAAAAGATGAATCGGTTATTGTGGGGTAACTATTAATCCTAAAAATGGTGCATATTTCAAAACAAAAACAAAAAAACCACATATGACGACTATTGCACTGCCAATCATTATTATTAACCGTCTTTCGGATTGATGACTTCTGGATGCTAACTTTTTTTCAGATTGATGAATTTTTTCTTCCAGCTTTTTTTCTGCTTTATGAATTTTCTCATCTAACCTTTTTTCAACTTGGTGAATCTCGGTTTTAAGTTCCGTCCTAAATTGGTGAACCTCAGTTTTAAGTTCTGTCCTAACTTGGTGAGCCTCAGTTTTAAGTTCCGTCCTAACTTGGTGAACCTCAGTTTTAAGCTCGGTTCTAACCTTCTCTACTTCAACTCTAATTTTTTCAACATCAACTCTAACGGTTTCTAAATCTGCTTTAGTTGCCATTTGTTGCTTGATGTGATCAACATCTTTTTGAAGCAGAGTCACATCAACTCTAACCAATTCCAAATCTGCTTTGGTGGCTGCATGTTGCTTGATGTGATCAACATCTTTTTGAAGCAGGGTAACTTGTTCCTTAGATGCAACACTATCCATATCAGCTCCTTTTATCTCTGAAAAAACCTTAAGGAATATTTCCGCCTGTTTTACATTTACACCGGTTTGCATGAGCTGCTTAACTGCACTATGAGTGTCTACGCTTAACATCATGACCTCGCAACATAGTCTTAATGAAGTGGATTATAGGTTCTTTCATCACAGCTGTCAATTTTCTCAACAGCAATATGTGCTAATTTTATCCGAAATTCTCTTTAAACCACTGGTAAAGGCCGCGCATAGGCGATGAGTCGTTAGCTGGCGATGGAGATGCTGCTGCTTGTTTATTCTCGCTCTGCGTTACATTGAGCAACATGCCGACAGGGGTAGTGAAGGCTATGCCGCTGGTGCTGTCCGCCAGCCCACTAATCGAAAGGGGATAACCAACCCGCACATTGCGGGACATTATATGCCCAACAATTTCTTTCATGCCGGCGATCTGGCAACCTCCGCCAGTAATCACAATGCGGTTGCCTCCCATTCCTTGCATACCACTAGCCAGTAGCTTTTGGTGGATGATATCGATGATCTCTTCGATGCGAGCGCGGATAATCTCAACCAGCAATGAGCGGTGGATTGTGGTCACTTCACTCTCATCTCTGGTTCCAGTTCCCGGAACTTCAATGGGCTCATCATAGTCGGCTGAAGTCATGACTGTGGTGCCGTAGAGGTTTTTAATGCGCTCAGCATTGTTGAAGCTTGTAGAAAGGCCGCGGGCAATATCATTGGTTACATGCATGCTTCCGATTGGTACCGCATCGGTATAAAGCATATATCCACGGTTAAATACTGAAATAGATGTGCAGCCACCACCGAATTCAATTAATGTAGCGCCAAGTCTCATTTCATCTGGGGTTAAGCAAGCCATGCCGCTGGCAGAAGAAGATGGGATAAAGCTCTCAACTTCTAGCTGGCAACGCGCTATACAGCTGGTTAAATTTAAAAGATGTGGAGCTGGAGTGGTTATTATGTGGAAATCTGCTGATAGTTTATTGCCATACATACCAAGCGGGTTTTCAATGCCTCTATTGCCATCAAGGATATAATCGTAAGCAAAGGAATGAATTATCTCTATTTCCTGATCGTTAAATTTATCTATAGCCTGAAATAAAAGTCTGTTTAAATCCTTATCATTTATTTCATGGCCAGTGACCAAAAGATCAGATGTGACACGCTGAGAGATAAGGTTGTTTGGAGAAATGCACACATGCACCTTGCGAATGGTTTCGCCAGCCATTTTCTCGGCTGCTTCTACCGCTTGTGCAATTGAAGTTTCGGCTGCTTTGATATCTGTGATACGTCCGGCTTTAATGCCTTGTGAGATGTTATGCCCAATGCCAATAACTTCGATTTGGTTATGCAATGAGAACTGTGCGATAAAACACACTACTTTTGAGCTTCCGATATCAAGTACCGCAATAATAGAATTTCTTTGTTTCTTAGCCATATTATCTTTTAACTCAAAACTAAAACATTGCTCAAATACGGGAGACCTAATCCAGTATCTAATATTTAATATAAAATTTTTCCGGCATAAAACGCAAATCAATTATACTACCGCTTTTAAAAAAGTCGATATTATCCCGCATAATTTCCGAAAATTTTGATAAAGATGTCATTACGCCTTTCTGGGGTAGTTTTACAGTAATGTTATCTTTTAACTTTAGATCCCATCTTCTCTGACCTATTTTAACCAAACCCTCAATTCGCTGGTAGATTTCTTCGCTTTCATACACTTCATCTAGAATGTTTGAATATGAGAGGTTTGCTTCTTTTCCAATAAGGTAAATATAATTCTCTCCAGTAGGCACATCGGAAATCTTCTCGATGATCTTGCCATCATCATTAACAAAGAATCTCTCGTTTCCGTTGATGAAAACCGCTTTAGGCCTTTCCTCATGAATGGTAATATGGATGGTAGATGGTAAAACCCTTTCCACAGTTGCGCTCGCAATCCATGGATGGGACTCAAGTTGAGCTCTGACTGTATCAATAGGTATGGCATAAAGATTATCTCCAGGATTAAAGGTAATCAATCCTGCAAT
Organism: Alphaproteobacteria bacterium; assembly: GCA_013288625.1. GTDB lineage: Bacteria > Pseudomonadota > Alphaproteobacteria > Rickettsiales > Midichloriaceae > JABDBN01. The sequence continues at coordinate 14,576 of JABDBN010000027.1, forward strand.
GTCTTCCGGGGTAAGGTGCTCATAACCCTGAATGTTAATATCATTTACAACAAACCCAATTTTGCTCGGGATCTCATCTTTAAAAGACATTATGTCATTGTGCAGCTCCCAGGGGTATACGATGGTAGCTACCATTCCTAGTACCGTGAGTGCAAAAAGTTTTTTGGAACAATCAATCAGCCAGCTCACTTTCCAGAAATTACTCTTCATGCCGTCTTTTTTGAATTTCTTGTGCTGTTGATACTTATACTGCATGGCCTAGCTCTTTACGTAATCAAGCTTAGGTAATAAGCCGCAAGAAACAAGCAAGTTATTGACTTCCAGTAAGGGAAGTCCAACTACATTGCTTACTGAACCATTTATTCTCTTAACATAGGCTGCTATCAATCCATTTATCATATAGCCGCCAGCTTTGCCGTCCCATTGCATTGATGAGGTATGAAAAGCAATTTCAGATTTGCTGATGCATCTTAATTTGAGGAAAGTTCGCACTACCCGGGTTTTTATTCTGCCATTGCAGGAGATGGCAACTGCGCTTAAAACCCTATGCTGTCTGCCGGAGAGCATGTGCAGGAATTTTGCAGCTTCTTCTGCATTTTCCGGCTTACCAAGCAATCTGGTTCCGATGCAAACAGTGGTGTCGCCAGCTAGTACAATATCTTCGGGATAAATTTTAGCTACCGCTTTGGCTTTTTCAATAGCAACTCTGAGGGCGTAAATCTTAGGATTTTCTTTCTTCTTTGGTGTCTCGTCGATATCAGCAGGATGTACAATATCCGGAACATAGCCAATCTGCTTGAGTAAATCAAGCCGCCGGGGTGACGAAGAAGCAAGTATTAGTCTTGCCATTTATTCCGTTGTTCCTTCTTCTATGGGTTTATCTGCCGTAACTTTATGCCTATGGGTTACTCTGCCTTTGCTTAAGTCATAAGGGGTCATTTCCACAGTTACATCATCTCCAACCAGAACGCGAATACGATTCTTGCGCATCTTTCCTGATGTATAGGCAATTACTATATGCCCATTTTCAAGTTCAATCCGAAATGTAGCGTTCGGTAGCAATTCTATAACCTTACCCTTAAACTCAATTAATTCTTCTTTAGCCATTCATAAAACAAACAAATTATTCTATGGATATACTAGTAGCCCACGCATAGCTTTGCAAGTTCTTATTATACATATGATAAAAATCTTGTTGCACTATAGGCTGTTTAGGGTATAAACTGAAGACTCAGACTGGAAGATTCTGCCTTCCACTTGTCATCATTGTATCCCCTACTTGCGAGTTGTAATCAAGCTAGCGTTAAAAACTAATCCAAAAATATACAGTTTCGGCACTGTTTTAGAATTACTTCAAAATTCAGAAATGGATCAAACTATTGTAATGCTCTAAAATTATTTGATAATTTTAGAGTTATCATGGATGTTTTAAAAAAATAATCTACTAAATTAATAACTATCTCTGGACATGTGAAAAGAAATACATATACTGCCGCTAGATATAAAGCTATTAAGAAAGGAGAAATATATGACTGCATCTGTTAATACACAACTTGCTTATGAGAAACTGCACGACTCACTCGATGCACTTATAAGAACGCACTTACTTCTTCAAGAGGATAGTTATAATGGAAGATATAGTAACGATAAGGAATCTCTGCAATTTGTTGATATGCCATTAACCCTGCATAATTTAACAAGTGGCAATACAGTCGAATTGTCATCTCCTAATAAAGAGCTTAATTATAAATATTTAATGTTTAGAAGTATAGTGGGAGAAAAAGCTGCACATTCTTTTGGAGATGGAGTGGAGCTAATGCATGGGCACACCAAATTTAGCACTAGAACTTTATTTGATTCTTTTAATTATCAAGACAATAGGGGCGGATACATTAGAAAGTATACGGCCAATGGCGAAAAAAAAATAGATCACCAAGCTTTTGATATCTTAAAACAAGATAGAGATGAAGTTAAGAAATTAATAAAGCATGCATTTGAAGAGCAAAAGTCTGAATGTAATATTCTAAGAAACATTGCCGAAGAAGACAGAAACGAAATATGTACAAAGTTTTTCGAAAAAGACATAAAGGAAAGATGTACAAACTTTGCCACAAAAACAATAAAGGAAATTTATGAAACATACCAAAATTGTTCTGAAGATGTGAAATTGGTATATCAAAATTCTGAAATAGACAAATATACATGTTTTGAAACGTTTGCCTTGATATCAAACCCAGAATTTAACAGCGTGTGTACTGTAGCATCAGAACTCTAAGATTTAACCTAACATCTTCTCAGGTTTGACCCACTCATCGAACTGCTTTGCTGTTAGCAGCTTTAGCTCAAGCGCAGACTCTTTAAGGGTGATTCCTTTTTTGTGGGCGTTCTTGGCTATTTTAGCAGCATTATCATAGCCGATATGTGGATTGAGCGCAGTGACAAGCATTAGCGATTCATTGAGTAGCTTCTTCACGCGTGCAGTATCAACCTGAATACCATTCACGCAGTGGTCTACAAAGCTCACCATTGCGTCTGCCAGAAGTCTAATAGACTGCAATAAATTATATGCCATAACCGGTTTAAATACATTGAGTTCAAAGTGCCCGTTAGAACCAGCTATAGTGATTGTGGTGTGGTTGCCCATGACCTGAGCGCATACCATGGTTAATGCCTCACACTGAGTTGGGTTTACTTTGCCTGGCATGATAGAGGAGCCGGGTTCGTTCTCCGGCAGCATAATCTCTCCGATGCCGCAGCGTGGGCCTGAGCCCAGTAACCTGATATCATTGGCAATCTTCATCAGGCTAACTGCAAGGACATTTAGTGCTCCGCTTGCTTCAACGATAGCGTCATTGGCTGCCAAGGCCTCAAATTTATTGGGAGCTGTTTTAAAACTAAATCCGGTTTCTTTTGAGATCTGTTTTGCGATGGCAACTGCAAATCCTTTCGGTGCATTGAGTCCGGTGCCCACAGCTGTTCCGCCCTGAGCCAGATATGAGAGCCGCTTTAGTGTCCCCTGAACCCGGTCTATGCCATAGTTCATTTGCGTCTGATACCCAGAGAACTCCTGCCCTAAAGTAAGCGGGGTTGCATCCTGAAGGTGAGTGCGCCCAATCTTGATAATCTTGCTGAAACTCTTTACTTTCTTCCCCAGTGCGGCTTCAAGCTTTTTCAATGCAGGGAGCAGGATTGAGTTAATTTCACAAACTGCAGCTACATTCATAGCTGTGGGGTAGGTGTCGTTTGATGATTGGCTCATATTGACATGGTCATTAGGATGCACAGGTTTTTTTGAGCCTAGAGTTCCTTTGAGGATTTCGATCGCCCGGTTGGAAATGACTTCGTTCACATTCATATTGGTTTGGGTGCCGGAGCCGGTTTGCCATACAGCCAACGGGAAATTGCCATCCAATTTGTGGTCAATGATCTCTTGCGCAGCTTTGCATATAGCATCAGCAAGTTTGCTGTCAAGCTTACCTAATTTCTTATTTACGAGTGCCGCAGATTTTTTTATTACTGCCATGGCTTTTATAAGTGGCTGTGGCATTTTCTCATCACCGATGCGGAAATTCTGAAAAGATCTCTGGGTTTGTGCGCCCCAATAATGATCAGCAGGCACAGCTATTTTGCCAAAGGTATCGGATTCAATGCGCACATTTTTAGATTTAGCCATGGTTTACCTTATGATTCAGTTAGAGATACTTGAAATTTGCCGCTCGTTCAATTTCTGCAGCAAAAGTTAAAGCACTCATCTCATCATAAATATTTCCTATGATTTGTAAACCTAGAGGCAAGCCATCGCTGGACATCCCTGCTGGAACTGATATACCCGGCAGCCCTGCCAGGTTTGCAGTAACGGTAAATACGTCATTAAGATACATTTTCACCGGATCATCCGTATTCTCGCCAATGGCAAAAGCCGGGGAAGGTGTCGCGGGAGTCAATATGACATCGACTTTTTCAAAAGCCTTTTTGAAGTCATTGGCAATTACACGTCGTACCTTAAGCGCTTTGGTGTAGTAAGCATCATAGTAACCAGCAGATAATACATAGGTGCCTATCATAATCCTGCGTTTTACTTCATCTCCAAAACCTGCGGCACGCGTTGCCTCATACATATCGTTGATGGAACCTTTCGGTGGAGAAACGCGCAGCCCATAACGCACGCCATCATATCGCGCCAGATTGGAAGAGGCCTCTGCCGGTGCAATAATATAATAAGCCGGTAATGCATATTTGGAGTGGGGAAGGCTGATTTCTACAACTTCAGCTCCTGCAGCTTTTAGCCAATCGGCACCTTGCTGCCAGAGCTTGTTGATCTCATCAGGCATGCCTTCAAGTACATATTCTTTTGGGATGCCAACTCTTTTGCCTTTTACGCTTTGTGCTACTGCCTCGGTAAATGGAGGTACTGGCAAGTTTGCAGATGTGGAATCTTTTGGGTCATGTCCGGAAATGGCCTCAAGTAATAAGGCTGCATCATAAACGGATCGGGTAAAGACTCCTGCCTGATCAAGGGAACTGGCGAAGGCAATCATGCCCCAACGCGAGCATCGCCCATAGGTTGGCTTTATGCCAACAGTTCCGGTAAATGCTGCGGGTTGACGGATGGAGCCACCGGTATCGCTGCCCAAGGAACCCATGGCTTGCCGGGCAGCTACTGCTGCTGCTGAACCTCCTGATGATCCTCCGGCGACTAGTGCCTTAGCATCACTTTTGCGTTGCCATGGGTTGATCACATTTCCTTTAGGAGTGTTAGTGGTGGCTGAACCCATAGCGAATTCATCCATATTGGTTTTGCCGACCATGATACCGCCATTGCTAAAGAGCTGTGAAGTAACCGTAGACTCGTATTCGGGTTTAAATCCTTCCAGGATTTTTGAGCAGGATGCAGTTTCTATGCCTTTGGTGCAATATAGATCCTTTACTGCAACCGGGATCCCATCGATGATTCTTGCTTTGTTTTCAGCATAGCGTGCATCAGATGCTTGCGCCTGAGCCAGGGCATAATCCCTGGTGATCTCTGTAAATGCATTGTACTTTGCATTACCAGCTTCGGCCTGCTTTAGGTGCGCCTCTGTAAGCTCAACTGCCGATATGTCGCGCTTTTTAAGCAACTCAATTGCTTCTTTAATGTTTAATTGTACTAGTTCAGTCATAGCTATATCCAGATATTTTTAGAAACAAGATACCCTAGAGTTTATATTTTGCAAAGAGTTTAACTG
>JABDBN010000028.1:0-361 GCA_013288625.1 Alphaproteobacteria bacterium
GAGGTGAAAATTCTACTGATGCAGTTGAACTATGCATAGAGAGCTCTGTTCTAAAGGCAAACGCGTCAGCATTAGTAGAGATAACTTTCTTTACCTCTTCCATTTTTATATCGCTTTTTGTGTCGCTTTTCTTTGCGTCAGATAATGTCCGCATAGCTAACTACCATTTCTGAATTTGATACAATGATATATTGTACGATATTAGGAGTAAGTTCTCAATTCAAAAAACTAAGTTCTGGGTCACTATTTCTTTATAGCGGAGGCCTTAACTTTGACCATCACTTTAACGTCGTCTTTGATAGTGTTAAGTCTGATACGACAGGGGTTGCAGATAACCTGAAGAAAGGGGAGTATTTTGAAA
>JABDBN010000028.1:397-17275 GCA_013288625.1 Alphaproteobacteria bacterium
CATTAAACTCATCAAGCTTAAATGTCAGGGTAACAGGCTCAGTATATTTTTTGATTGTGAGCTGTGCTTTTGCTTCATAGCGCTGATTACCCAAAGACTTGAAAGACTGAGTTACAAACTTAGCTTCCGGGAATGCAGAAGTTTCAAAATACTCCCCTTTCTTCAGGTTATCTGCAACCCCTGTCGTATCAGACTTAACACTATCCATCGCGATTACAACTGAAGCTTTACTTGCGCTGAGCGCCTCAGGATGAAAAGAAATATCTCCGGTAAACTTAGCAAAATTACCAGTTACATGCTCATCTCCCTGAATGACATCAAAGGAAATGCTGCTCTCATTCGGGAGAATTTTAAATGCAATAGGCTCGGGTGCTGCATAAACCGTAATAGGGCTAAACAGTAATACAAGGCTTAAGAGAATGTTTTTCATATAGTTACTCTGTGTTTGAATTTTCATTTGCTTCCTGCCTGACGCCTTCAACTTCGATATGAACGCGCACGTCTTCTCCTACCATTGGGACGTAGTTATCCATACCAAAATGGGCGCGGTTAATAACGGTATCTCCGCTAAAGCCCGCAACGTATTTGTGAGTTTGTGGATGAGTTCCTGTCTTATTGAATTTTACATGTAGCGTCACCGGTTCTTCTTTACCGAGCATAGTTAGCCACCCCTGCACATCTCCCTGATTTGCCCCGGTAATGGTAACATCAGAGCTGGTAAATTTCATCTCAGGGTATCGTTTGCTATTAAACCAGAGCTCACCTTGCAATACTTTATCAAGGTCTTTGCTATCTGTCGCGATCCCTTCAGGCCGCATTGTAATTTCCACCATACTATTTTCGGGATTGTCCTGATCAAATATAAAGTAGCCATCAAAATCAGTCATCCGCCCGACCTTATTGGAAAAACCCAGGTGGTTGATAAAAAATAAGATCGTGGTGTGTTGTTTGTCGAAGGTATATCTTTCAGGAATTGCAAGCGCCTGATTAGATAGGCTCAACAATATAAGAATAAGTATGCAATTTCTCATTTGGCATCAATGAATTAATCCTGAAAGTTACACTGTCATGAATTTCAATGTAGTTAAAGTGCAAAATCACTATGAGCTTTTCCTAAGAACAAGCTACGGTAATCGCATTTAGCGTGTATGCCTCTATTTTTTGATATACATTGTTCTCCTTTTCATAAGCTAAATGGCCTTGCAATATATCATAAGTATCACACACTTCCTTTAACTGACCATGAATGCAGTGATGAAGGGTGATGACCACAGGGGTTAATTGCTCATATGCCTCCTCAGGAAAACCCAGGACTTTCACATCTCTCATAATATCGACTAGATTTTTTTTATAAGCCACAAGTCTGAGAATGTTCACATAGTCATTTTCAAATTTTTCCTGACACCATTTTATGCACATATCAATCACATTATAATAGTCATTTGGAATCGCCTTATCATCAAAAAAATTAGTAGTGTTATTCTCATTTTTCATAAGCTCTCTGCCTTATATAATTACCAAATCATCGACCACGAGGAGATTGTTTGTTTTGTTTGTTGCCTTCCTCTATGTCTTTAATCAATTGCTTTACTCGAGATGGGGCTTCTGCCTTGCTGACCGTTTGTTCCTGCTTAGCATTACTAGGGCTGGCCGATTGTCTACCGCTTTCCTCTATCTCTTTAATCAATTGCTTTACTCGAGTTGGGGCTTCTGCACTGCTAGGCGGGGATTCCTGCTTAACTTTGGTAGGGATAGCCGTTTTTGCAACTGGCTCCGGCTTTTTAATTTGCTTTACAAAAGACTTCCCAACTTTATTAGCTACTATGCTGGCAACGGGATTATTATTTACAGATAGGCGCGGATAATCTTCCCTAAACTTCTGCATTTTACCAGCAAATTCCGCGCGCTTATTTACAATGTCTTGCGGTGTTGCTGCCACCGTGGCCCCAACATCATAAGCCCCATTATATTTAAATTTGGCTGGTGGGCCCGATATCAAAGCCAAACCTAGCCTTTCTTGCGCATCTAGAATTTCCTGAATAGCCTTTTTTTGCTCATCCGATGCGCTGCTTTGATATGTTCGGAGCGCATCGGTATTTACGTACTCGGAATCTTTTTCATACCCAGTTCTAGCCTCATTCCACTTCCAGCCCCAAAACGGATTTGGAGGTATGCTATAGCCCTCGCTGACAAATCTGTTAAAGGCAGCAATCAACTCATCCTCTCCATTAATAACAGAGACCTTTCCATCCGTATCTATTAATACAAAGCTCTTATCCTTTGGTTGTGTGAAGTCTATGTTAAATTGTTCTGCCCCATGGGATATTTCTGTGTTGGCAGCATACTCACTGCGCAAATGGCCTACCACACCTAAGAATGCATCAGTTCCATGGCCAATGCTTTTTATATTCTCCCGCAACAGGTCGATTTTACGAAATTCAGCACATAGTTTTCCAAACTCATCCTGTCCTTCTCCCTCAAGCCACACCTTGATCGGCTCTAATTCTAATAGCTTACCTTCAGCATCTTGGGTAAATGGTCCTGATAATATCTTTTTTAATTCCCCTTCTTCTGCTTCAGTAAATTTAATGCCTCTATCCGTGATTGCTTTACGTTTTTCATTCTCAGGATAGAACCGATTAGCTTTCACTTGATCAAAGCGATTTAAATCAACCATCGCAGCGACCGCCAGGATATCGATATCAGCCGTAATCGGCCTGACCGATTCGATCTCTAATTTTCCAGTTTGCATGTTTACTTTAACATTAGTCTTACCTATAACTTGCACCTCAACAGGTCCATACCCAATCTTATAAGGATTATCAAACGCATCACCGATAGGATTATGATTAACATCTATGGGAATGAACTTATCGACCCCGGGTTGCTTTATTGCATAGACTATAGGATGAGGTTCTATACCAGAGCGTAGAGGCGTGCCGTCACCAGATTCAAATATATAAATTTGATTCCCGTTTTTATCCTTTAAATTTACGGGCGAGACTAATGGAGCCAACATTTCTTCAGTAATACCCGCCATATCATAAAGTTGCTTCTCGCTCACCCTCCCTTTACTTCCTACCAATTCGGAATATGCTTTATCTAATAAAGCCTGGATATGTTGAAACTGTTCTTGCGATTCTTGTATGGAGTGGGCATTCTCGTAATTGTACTTTATAATGTTATCAATATTGCCATTAACTCCAGCTTTACTGATTGAACTCCTTACTGGTATAAGCCCCTGTGCAATAGTGTTTTCAGGAGCTGATTTACCATGTATGTAGGAAGTTTTGCCTACCGCTCCAACCTTTTTCCCATCTGGGTTGCCTTTATTGGGATTGAGATGGACAAATGCTATCTTATTTACCGGCCTTATAAACATTGGCATATTATTTGAAGCAACAAGATTCTTGAGCGTTGCAAGTATCTCATCCGATATGTTTGTCGCAATCTCTTCCTCAGAGCGGCCAGTAGCGCTCTCAATTTGTTCGTTTGTTGGTGCTTGAAAAGTATCTGGCATTGGCACCTATTAGATTATTCTTGCTCTCTTATTATTAAGTGTTGCAGGATTTAACACTAGTTATCAACAAGATAATTCTGACTGAAGCCAGCGGACGAACTCCTAGCATCCGCTGCAAATGATTGACTTTATTTGAGTTTTCCGCTACAATAGGCATGATTTTCCCAAATTTATTAAATTATGGTACAGTTATGCTTCAAAAGGCCGGTCTGGGAGCTGCAGAGACAGAATCAATATCAGATAAGTACACCAATCTTCGTACTGTATTATTAGCAAGACTGAAGAACGACCCGTTTCTAAATGATTATTTATTGCTACTTAATGCTCTGCAGGCGGCTGAATGCGTACAAGCAGTATGCGGGCGCGACTCTCTAGCAAGCATTATCTTTGTTCACCTTTCTTATAAGATAATGGCTGAAGCCATAGGCAGAGTGCAAATGGAGTTCTTTGATACGGAGCCGCATAAAGCGCTTAGGGATCTGGCTTTTGCAAAAATGCCAGGCGGCGGCGAAGGAAACTGGTATCAAAGGTTGCCTTTCGCTCATGAAACTAACTTATTTAATCTGATAAGCAAATGGGGGAGTGAAAGAGTATATATACTGACGGATGTATCTGAACTCAATGCTGAGCTCCTGAAAATAGTGACACCTATTTGCCCTAGAATACAGACCCCGGCCTCGTTACCATTTGAAGAAAGCCACATGATGTTGTCTGATGAAAACTGTGAGTATTATGCAATTCAATTCAGACAGGCATCTCGCACTTCAACCTCTGAGTTAAGACATTTGCAGTATATTCTGCTTACTATTGAAATAGCTGAAAAGGTATTTTTATGCAGCGATTTGTTTGGTCAAAGCTTATGTCAGCAAATCTTAGCTGCTGCTTTGATGGTGTTTGTTAATAACAACATGAAGAAGCTTGAAAGCCTAGAGTTTAATAACTTATCTATGCAATATCCAAACTTTAGAACAGCAAGGAATGATTTTGCCCATGCCATATGTTTAGAGGATATAATTGGCAATCCAGTATATACTTGGCAACAATATCTGCAGCCTTGCCTTAACGACTTTAAAGATGCGGTGCAATTGCAACTTGATACCTTTTTACCGCAAGCTTTATCTGCAGATCCCGAGGAACACAAATACCCATCTCAAGCTGAAGTCACAAGTGATTCGGAAACTCATATTCACATCAATACTTGCGATGCAACACCTATGTCAGCACCTCCAGCTCATAAGCCCAAAAAGAAAAAAGCAAGTAAAGTTAATGCAAAGTTGCAAAAGCTTATTGATATAATTGAAGCATCAACGTATTCCAACTCCTCCTTTAAAGAAAGCATGCTATCATTTTTTAAATGCAAATCAGCATTAATAAATAATGAGATTGTTATATATCTTTTGCAGGCTTGCATTATAAACGGAGAGCCCGTTCTGATAGACAATTTATTGAGCAATCTGCATCACATTATCAGCGGCTCTGTTGTCTGCGTCATCAATGCTCCTTTAAAAGCAAAGTTAGTAACGATTACACCTTCAGCTAATACCACATTTGCTAAAGATCCTGAGATTAAATTTGCTGCAACATATTCTCCCTATTTCTTAGAAAAAAATAATGATAAGTCGATTGGTTGGAATTATGTTTTTGGTCTGCGAAAATTTAAGCAATTGCCCACTTTTACTAATATGTATTTGTTAGCAACTGCTATGATGATAGGGAATGACACTAAGTTTAATGGGCTTTTAGCCCGGCTTATAAAAATGGGGGCTAATCCTAATGTATCATTATTATCAGATTTGGGGCATACGCAACCAATACTAAATATCGCATTGATGATGGGAATAGAAATCGCAGAAACTTTGCTTGCCGGCGGAGCCAATCCTAATTATCCAGATCAAAATGGCAACTTCCCATTTTTTTCGACGTGCGAATGTGGCTTGGTCGATAGTGCTAAGCTTTTATTGCATTATAAGACTGATATATATAGCAGAACTAATATCGCCTTCTCATCAAATCTTATAGGGCACATCTTTTTTAATCCTTTCCTTAATGATATTACAGCTAAGACTTTTATATGTTTGATTATTCAAGAAGCTACAAAAACCAAAGGCTACAGTGCTTTAACACGCATGCTCCAATGCAAAACCGAAATATTCAATGCCAACGGCTTCAAGACTTCAGGTCCTTTTGCAAAGGTAATGAACTATTATAAAAAAATTATTCCACAAGAGCGCAAGCAAACAATTGGACTATTAATTGTCGTTATGGCTATGCTTGAAGACCAGAATATAACTTTGCATAAACTCTTACTTCTCGATTCTATACCTATTCTAAGCAACTACTTGTCAACTATGACAAATCGCCAGGTGATTGATGCTTTTAAAATACAGATATGTGATATGGATGTATTTAAGTTCGCTGCTACATATAACAACAGCATTTTATCCTCGCCACTAAATGACTTTGTTCCGAGATTTTTAAGACTTGAGCTATCAAAAAGTATTATACTTGAGACGCCAAGCTCTCAACTTTATCCTGTAGATTTAGGAAGGTTTCCTTCTCCTTTACAGGATATAAATTTCCTATTTGTTAATATATCATGCTATATCGGAGGACAATTGCATGTTGTATCTCCTCCCAGAAATTCTGCTCACAAGGATGTGGTTATAGAAGCAACCCTTAAGTATTTGTTTGAGGATATATACATAAGAGCCATTTCCTTTGTATATGAGCGTCCTGTAATAGCCCAGGTAAAGAAAGTAATGCCGGGCATTTTGTTTCAGTTAGCGGCAGCTGCATGGCCTAAGCCACCAGATACAAATAAATTAGCTACAACTCAAGTAAAAGTTCTATGTGAAGATGTTAATATAATTGCTGAATACTTAGGTATGGACTCATTTGTCGAAAGACTCCTTAACGAAACTGTTCCTGAACAAGGCGCAATCAAAGATTGATTTGTTTAACCAAGATCATAGCAATATTGGCTTAATTAAAGTAAATAAATCATTTGCTCCCATTATGGGAATATGCTATCATGAGAATCGAATGGTTCGGTTTGCTATGCGGATAATTGCCAAGAAGAAACTAAAGTTATTTTGGGTCAAGCATGTAGATGCTGAGCAACCTCTTAAAAGCTGGTTTCATTGTGTTGAGACCTCCGTATGGTTAACACCACACGATATAAAAGATGAATTTAACTCTGCAGATGTTTTGCGTCATAATCGTGTAGTTTTTAACATTAAAGGCAATAAGTATCGTTTGATTGCAGCAGTAAATTACAACTATAAGATCGTATATATACGTTTTATTGGCACTCATGCTGACTATGATAAAATTGATGCTATAAACATATGAGGAGAGAACGATGTATAAGTTAAAACCTATCAAGACTAAAAAGGCTTACGAAGAAGCTTTAGCTCAGGTAGATAAACTATGGGATGCAAAGCCTAACTCACCAGATGGGGACATGCTTGATATTTTAGTTACTCTTATAGAAAAATATGAGGATAAATATTTTCCCATTGATGCGCCAGACCCAATAGAAGCACTCAAGTTTCTAATAGAGCAAAGTACAATCAGCCGCGCTCAGCTAGACACAATCCTTGGTGGACGCAATCGCACCAGTGAAGTTCTTAGTAAGAAACGTAAGCTTAGCCTTAATATGATAAGGAGTCTACATAATGACTTACATATCCCATATCATTTATTACTTAAGGATTATGAACGTATAAAATATACTCAAGCCTCTGGCTAAGTAAGACGTTTAATATCGATGAAGACCACTCCTACTGACAGGCCAGGCATTCATCGTAATCGTTGCTATTGGCAGCTTATAGCTTAGATAGATGTATTATACTATCGAAGTTGAAATTACTGTTATTTTAGCTTGTTTATTATTTCTACAATTGGAACTTCAAAACTCGGTTTAAAGTGCTCTATTTGATTTTTGCTGGGGAGGTGTTCTGTACGACGAATTAATATATGATTATGCAAATCAGCAATTGAACGAGCATTCTCCAATTGCGTCAGCACTTCTTTAATACTCTTCCCTGTTTTAGATACAAAATCACGAAAGGTTTGTGCTTCAAAAATTGGAGGTATGTGATTCATAATTGCGCGTATTATTAAAATGCATGATAAATAGTTTGCTCTACTAAATGAGTCATTAAGCTCTTCACAAAACCGTAATAGCTTTGATAAATCAAATTTTTCAGACTTCACTAACCTGAGTTGCAACAGTTTTTCTGGAGCAAAAAAAAAAGCTCCGTCTAGTTTCGCATTTTTATAGTAATTGGTCTTTGCTGTTTCTCTCAGGCAATCAATGACGCCTTGTAATTCTATTTGTAAATTATATGCCTCTCTAACATCATTACCCTCTGGAAGAACATCCAGCTCTTTTATTAAAGCTGATAAATTTGGGTCATTTATTCTTTTAACTGCCGATATAAAAGGTCTAGCAATGGATAAAAATCCATATATATATGCTGTTTGCTTATCAGGATCCTCGCTGGGGCCACAATCTCCTAGAGGAAACTCTTCTATTTTAGTTGCAAGTCAAGTGCTCTAGATAATGCTGAAGACATAAACACCCTCAATATATTATTTAAACAGCTTATAAGCATTTATAAAATATACAAGCTGCTCAATTTCTTTATGTATGTTGTAACTTCATGACTCAATGCTTATTAACTTTCAATTTATTAATATATTTTGCATTTCTAATATATTGACTATTTATAGTAACTAATACTATACTTATAATATAAGTATAAATTAGTAACTTATTATGTTAATAACAGATTCTACAAAAATCACTCAGACAGGTCAAGTAACAATTCCTATAGCGATAAGGCGGCTTTTAAAAACAGATACTGTTGCATTTGAGGTTATGGATAATAAGGAAATTCGTCTGATAGCAATTACTGATGCCGGCGGAACCCTCAAGGAATTTTCTAAAGAAAAGGCTCAAGACTTCTCAGTTATAAGGAATAGAGCCTGGAAAGCTCAAACTAAACGATTAACTAAAAAGTCATGATAGATAACCACTTCATTATAGATACTAACTTCATTCTTCGCTATTTATTGGCAGATAACAAAGATCAATATAAAATTACCAGTGAGTTCTTTAAAGAAGTAAAAGCAGGTAGGGCTAAGGCTATAATTAAGGAACTTGTTATAGCAGAGGTAGTGTTTGTGCTCTCTTCAAATTACAAAGTACCAAGAGATAGAATAGCACAATCTTTATGCCAGCTACTTCCTTATAAAGGCATCACTATGGAAGATAAAGAAGCAGTGATTAAGGCGCTGACTATTTATGCCAACACTAATTTACATATAGTTGATGCCATATTAGCTTCCCACGCTCAATTAAGCAAAACCAAGCTTTTGACATTTGATAAGAAATTAAAAAAACTCGTGGATAGCTCCGCTTAACCACCTACTGACAGGCCAGGCATTCATCGTAATCGTTGCTATTGGCAGCGTCGGCTTTGGCTTCACCTTTGCTTTCAGACAATGGTGGAGTAAGCTTCATTTCAAGCTGAATAGCGGACATTACTGACTTAGAAGACACCTTATCAGCGCGCTGAATGGATTTAGACCTACAGTAGTAAAGGCTTTTAACGCCTTTCTTCCAGGCGGCAAAGTGCAACATATGCAGATCGCGCTTGTGGATATCAGCCGGTATAAAGATATTAAGCGATTGCGCCTGGGTTATGTATGGAGTGCGGTCAGCAGCAAGGTCAATCACCCACCGCTGATCAATTTCAAATGCGGTTTTAAAAACATCTTTTTCATCAGCACTTAAGAAATCAAGATGCTGCACCGAACCTTCATGGTTCATAATCGAACTCCATGTATCCTCAGTATCATGCCCTTTATCCTGAAGAATTTTTGTAAGATGCTTATTGCAAACATTAAACGAACCAGTCAGAGTTTTCTGAGTAAAGGTATTCGCATTATAAGGTTCAATACCCGGCGAAGAATTGCCGGCGATAATGGATATAGATGCCGTCGGAGCAATCGCAGTTTTATTGCTAAAGCGCTCCATAAGACCGGCATCTGCAGCATCAGGGCACGCTCCTTTTTCAACAGCTAGCAGATGAGAAGCTTTATTAACTTCCCCATCTATATGCTTAAATATTTTATTATTCCAGGCCTTAGCCATAGCAGACTCAAAAGGCACCATTTTAGATTGTAGAAAAGAGTGGAATCCCATAACACCTAGCCCCACACTCCGCTCACGCATGGCTGAG
This sequence comes from Alphaproteobacteria bacterium, assembly GCA_013288625.1. Lineage (GTDB taxonomy): Bacteria > Pseudomonadota > Alphaproteobacteria > Rickettsiales > Midichloriaceae > JABDBN01. The sequence goes on from JABDBN010000028.1 coordinate 10,169, forward strand.
TATTTTGCTCTGTGCATAGAATCCGGCGCTTTAGCAATAAAGTCCTCAAGTATGTTATCCAAAAAGCGCATGCAATCTTCAATAAAGAAAGGATTGTCCTTCCATTCATCATAGAACTCGAGATTAAGCGAAGACAAGCAGCATACTGCCGTTCGCTCCTCACCACGATAATCCTTTCCGGTAGCCAGAGTAATTTCAATACAGAGATTTGAGGTTTTCACATCCATTCCCAGTCTTTTGTATGACTCCGGCTTTAGCTCATTAACCCGATCGATAAATAACATGTAGGGTTCGCCGGTTTCAACCCGGGCAAGCAGCAGGCGGATCCAGATATCACGCGCTCTAACAATAGAGACAACCGCATTGTCGTGTGGGCTCTTAAGCTCCCAGGCATCATCATTTTCCACAGCTTTCATAAAGTCATCAGAAATAACCACACCATGGTGCAAGTTAAGAGACTTGCGGTTAGGATCACCGCCAGTAGGGCGACGGAGCTCAATAAATTCTTCGATTTCCGGGTGCCACACTGGCAAGTAAACTGCTGAACTGCCCCGACGCAAACTGCCTTGCGATATGGCTAAAGTCAGCCTGTCTTGCACACCAATAAACGGAATGATTCCGGAAGTTTTACCATTACGGCTTACTTTCTCACCGATTGAACGAACGTTACCCCAGTAACTACCAATACCGCCTCCAAGTGAGGCCAGCCAGACGTTTTCATTCCATACATCCACAATCCCTGTAAGGCTATCGCTGATCTCATTGAGGAAACATGATATAGGGAGCCCACGATCGGTACCACCATTGCTTAGCACAGGTGTTGCCGGCATAAACCAAAGCCGACTAATATAATCATAAAGCCGCTGAGCATGGTCATCATTATCAGAATAATAATGTGCTACCCGAGCAAACAGCTCCTGAAAGTTCTCACCTTTATAGAGGTAGCGATCAGAAAGCACAGCCTTACCAAAATCAGAAAGCAAAGCATCGCGTTTTAAGTCCAGCTTGATTTTATTGGGACGACTTGTGTCTGCTTGTTTTTTAGCTTTGCGATTTTCTGCATTCTTAGGCATATTAGATAACCCCCCAGGCATTTTCATAACTCACTTTTTATATACTATATGTAGTAGTAAACTTTGCAATATGATTATTTTTACACAATATGTAGTTTTAGATTGACTATAGTTTGCGGGTTATAAATTATTATTATATTGAGATAATTAAAGTCAGCCTTAGTTACTTTTTAAAAAAGCACAACTTAAACTTATTATCAAGCGCTATCACTCACCCAGGCATTTTCTATTATGTCATAAATCCCACTGTCTGATACTACTGCCAAGTCAAAGCGGACATCATGATTCTGATAATAATCGTAAGTATAGAGAAAGAAATTAGCAGCATTGCAGTTCCGTTTGATTTGCGACTGGCTGATATACTCATCAGTGTTAGGATCACGCCGCGCCTTAACCTCAATAAAAATCACTGTGTGATCTTTTTTCATAATCAGATCAAGCTCACCATAAGGCGTCCGGTAGCGTTTGGAAACCAGCTCATATCCCCATTCAAGATATTTATCAGCTACCAGATTTTCCGCCTCGGCACCGTATTGGTGGCGTTTATCTTTATATGTACAATTCATAATCGTACGTATGATATTGTCAGAAGGTAATTTTACAAATAGAATCAAATCCAATCAAGTTTAATAAATGAATATGGCTTACCAATCATTAAGGGATTTCATCAGCGAGCTCGAGCGCAGGAAACAATTGATCCGAATTAAAGAGCAGGTATCAACTGAACTGGAAATCACAGAGATCCACAACCGCGTCCTGCAAGAAGGTGGCCCAGTTTTGCTTTTTGAAAATGTAATAACTGAGCATGGCAAAAGCACCATGCCGGTGCTCGTCAATCTTTTTGGTACAGTTGAGAGAGTGGCTTTAGGGATGGGACTGAAAGTTGACCAGCTTAGAGAATTTGGTGAACAGCTGGCTTTTTTGAGACAGCCTAAACCCCCAGGCAGCATTAAAGAGGCTATTTCTATGCTCCCGCTTCTTAAGCAGGCTATGACTATGAAGCCGAAAGTGGTGAAGAAAGCTGCGTGCCAGGAAGTGGTATGGATGAAAAATAAGATCGATCTGAACAAACTACCTATCCAAACATGCTGGCCAAATGAGCCGGCACCGCTTATCACTTGGCCATTGATCGTAAGCAAGCATTACACCACCGGCATCTATAACCTGGGGATCTACCGCATGCAAGTGATGAGTCGCGATAAAACCATAATGCGCTGGCTGAATCACCGTGGCGGCGCTTCCCACTGGCGTAGCTGGAAACAGGCTGGCGAAAAGAAAATGCCGATAGCCGCGGTAATCGGCACCGACCCGGGCACGATTATTGCTGCGGTCACTCCGGTTCCTGATCAGATGTCTGAGTATGAATATGCTGGATTGATGCGCAAGCAGAAGGTAGAGCTGGTAAAATGCAAAACCGTGCCACTCCTTGTGCCCGCAAGCGCAGAGATTGTAATCGAAGGCTTTGTCAGCACCAGCGAAATGGCAGATGAAGGACCATATGGCGACCACACCGGCTATTATAATTCAGTGGAGCAATTCCCGGTATTTGAGGTCACCGCCATCACCATGCGCAAAGACCCGATTTATCTGAGCACCTTTACCGGCAGACCGCCTGATGAACCATCTATATTGGGAGAAGCGCTCAATGAAGTTTTTGTTCCTATGCTCAAACAACAGTTCCCTGAGATAATTGATTTCTGGCTACCCCCGGAAGGCTGCTCCTATCGGATATCAGTGGTGTCGATGAAGAAGTCTTACCCTGGGCATGCTAAACGGGTGATGCTGGGCATCTGGTCGTTTCTTGCGCAGTTTATGTATACCAAATTCATTATTGTTGTCGATGAGGATATCGATGTGCGCAACTGGAAAGACGTGATGTGGGCGATCTCAACCCGAATGGATTTTGCGCGCGATATAACTGTGATCGAAAACACACCGATAGACTATCTTGACTTTGCTTCCCCGGAATCCGGGCTAGGGGCTAAAATGGGCTTTGATGCTACTAACAAAATGCCCCCAGAAACCCATAGGGAGTGGGGGCATAAGATAGCCATGACCCAGGATATTATCGACTTAGTCAATAGAAAGTGGCATCTTTATAAGATTAAGTAGTATATACTATGCTCTTGCCACTTCGGCTAGTTGCATTGTCTGAGCAACAATTTCTCCCCAATTTAAGGCGTCTAGCTTGAGTTTAATTTCAGGGTTAACACTTAAGCCATTTATATGGGTTCTTCCTGCGCCAGTTAATGCCATAACTTGCAAACATGTAGTAGCCAGAGAATTTTCAGGAGAGACGCCTAGGAAATATACCTTGAACTTTGAACTTGCCGTATTTTTTTTACTATTGGGCCCAGTCAATACCCCAATCAGTGCCTCTTTGTTATTTGGCGAATATGCAGTTGGAGTTAACTTAAGAGCGCTAACTAACTTAATAAAATCTCCATCTTCGACTAAGCTAGGTTTAGTTGGTTCTTTGGCTTTTTCTTTATATTTATGATCCATTTCTTTACCATCATTATTAACGTTTCTCACAGCAGGCAGCGGTTGTGTGGCAAATTCAAATTTATTGTCACTGCCTACTTGAGCGATTTCAACTTTACCACTTACGGTAAAATCTGCCACAGCTATTTCTCCACAGGCGACCTGCAAGAATTTTTTTTGCGCTTCCTGCATAAACTCGAACAGGATTTTCGGCACTTTCATACTGGCTATACGTTCATAAAGCGCTCCCACGTCCTTGGGTTCACTCAAGTGAAGGTGCGTAAAGCCGCCTTTAGTAGCCAAAGTTTTAAAATAGCTTATGTTATATCCCTTACCAAAACCCATGGTGTAAACCATAAATTGAGAGTGCGCTGCGCGAAGACGTAAAGCTTCACTATTAATAGATTCCTGAGTGAAATGTGTTTCTTTGGTTTGCACTCCATCAGTACCTGCAATAAGCACAACATTTGGGTTATGTTGCAGCTCTACGATTGCTAACCTTATACATTCATATAATGCGCCATTTAAATGAGTCTCACCGGCTGCTTGAGTTGCGGTAATAGCATCTTGGATAGTTTGCTTGGAGTGGGTATTTGAGACGAAAGTAGTAGTTACCACTTCATGATTGAAGGTAATAAGATGAAACTTCCATTCATCTAAGCCTTCTAGCATTTTATCAATTGCGATATTAAGGCGCTCTTTAAAATCCTCAAAGCACTGTTTCATGCTCCCGCTTCGATCCACTGCCAGGATAAAAACACAAGACGTATTCAAACGAAGTGCTGCAGGCCGCCAGGCAACTGGGCGCAAGCTCTGGTCACTTTGCTCTTCAACAATCAACCCACTTGGTATGGCCTGATAAGTGTATCGTAATAAATGCGCTTTATTTATTGTAAATTTTGCTTGAGCCTGTGATGTATCCTGTACTGCTATAGCTGGCGCCTGCTCTGTCCATAGGTGGTGTTCCGACTGCATGACTTGCTGCAAGAGCCCATAGTTGAATTTAACAACACCAGATAACCCATCTTGATTTGTCTCAATACTTATTATTTTTTCACCGAATTCTGGCCTGGTATCAACATCAGGTTCCTTATCAATACGCGGTAAATATTCTTTGATAACTGCAGCTAGCTGAGCGGGATCATTGAGTGCATCTTGTAAGATAGAGAATCTGCGAGCTATAAGGTCATATCGCTTTTGGGTGAGCGCACTTATTTGCAGTACTGCTACCTTAGTATTCTTATCATCAACAAATTGATCAGCTTCAATGTGCAAGCCACTTAAATAATTAGGATCAAATAGAGTTCGCAGCATATCCTTTGCAGTTAAGATGGGAGCAACACGTGGAGTTTTGTTTTCCTCAACAACTTGATCAGACATCTGCATAGCATGCATGACACATGCTCTCAGCTGTTCATGACTGGAAAACTGTTGAATCATCTTAGCCATATCATTTGGATCACCTAGCTCAAATGTTATTTCCTTCTCAGTTTCAGCAGTAACACGCAGACTTGGAGCGCCTGCGATAGTTCCTAAGAAAACTTGCCACTTTGCTAACGATGAACGACTTTGCTCAGCTGATAACATACAACCTACTATTTTGTTTGCGTAAACTCTAGCTTTGTTCGAGATGAAGAGCAAATGTTAATATATTAAGCTAAGGGAGCATTTTTTTTTGAGGTTGAAAACTCCATTTAACTCTGTTGTAATAAAATTAATAGAGGATTTTATGTTGAAGAAGCCCCCACTCAAAGAAATTATATGTCAGATTTACAACGGCATTGGGGTTTCCTGCGCACTCTTTAAAAAATATGGCAACGATATTTTCATGTTTAATTCCCAGTTCAGTCTGATGAAGGACTGGAATATGGTTGGCGATGATATCATTATCTCTATGAAAAAATTTAAGAGGGATTACAATGAGAACACAAGATCGAAGGCATAAGAAAAGTTATTATCGAAGCGATCGAGACCGAACTGATCAGAAAAAAATCCCCGGCTTTCTCCCGCCTCCTGGAATCCTGGAAAGCTATGAGCTTATTGTTCCTGGCTCAGTGGATAAAATCCTGGAAATGGCCAGGCTTGAACAAGAGCATAGACACAACTGGGAAATGAGATATTTAAGGCAAATGGCTTATTCAACCCGTATTGGACAGCTGCTTGGATTTGCCTTAGCGATTATCATCATCTACGGCTGCATCATTTCAGTAGTTAGTCAGAACTATTTTGTAGCAACCCTGGTTGCTACATGTGGCTTTGGCTTCTTAATTGCAACTGCTTTAGCCTCTTTCAGATCTATGAAGCCAATCATGAGACCGAGGCGAATGGAGGATAAAATATAATCATCAATGGAATGCAAGCAATTATATAACATCGATACCAACACGCTCATTAACCTGTATCCCAAGGGCATGATTCTTGAGGTAAGAGATAGCTTTATCCATGCGTATCCAATGGAAAAGGAGCGGTTTACCGTGCTATATCTTCTGGGCGTTTCCTACCCGCATGTGGTAACTTATGCGGAGATTATAGATATTCTCTCATCGGTAGATATTGAGATTGAAACCAAGAAGTTAAAGCTTCTGGTTAAGGAGTTAAAGAAGGAGCTGCGCAGCTATAATGTGCGTAACCTGATCGTGAGTATTAAAAACACCGGCTATGCTATTTCAAATAAATGGGTCGAGCCCAATTCAGTGCACGAACGAAAAGATAATAAGCTGATTAACTATGTGCGGCGCATGTGCGGGATAGTCGCTATGGTCAACAAACACGATGCAAAGAACTAGGCGCATAGGCATCTTTAATCTACCCAGGGCACAGTTTCACTATCCCTTCATCTCGATCTCCGAGGCTCATCTTCTTGTGTTTTCACCTTTTTCGGCTGATTGATTAGAAGCACGTAGATTTTCTAATTCATTTAATGCCTCACTGACATTTTTGTCTCCAATTCCAGCAGTACCTACGCTAGCCACTCTTGTTATTCCATTGGCAAATTTATTTATACCATCCTTAAAACCACTTACTTTACCACTTCTCCTGATCTCTACTTTTTGAGCGATTTCATGCAGTTTAAGTAGCAGTTCCGGTGGTGAATGCTTCACTAATACTTCAGCGCTTATTGTAGTACCCCCAGGCTTTTTCGGATCATGTCGAGTTGACACATTGTCTAGTAGCCTGGCCACAGCTTTTTCATTACCCGACATTACAAGTTGATAAAATTTACTTTTTGGTCCTAGAGCATATTCTTTTTCAGCAGTAGAAGTTACATCAGACCTAAGCGATTTTGCCTCCTCAATTAGTTTATTTAGAGCTTTTGCATCAGTAGGTTTGCCTGTATCCAAATTATCAATCGCCTGAGTAAGCTCTTTATCTAGTTCATTCAACCTGAGCTCATGGAGCATTGGCATTGTCATCGAATAGCTAGTCTTTTTCCGATACTCAGTACTCTTTTTTCCAAACCATTTTGTTGGATCAATACCATCTATATTCAAGCCTTTAGAGTAAGCCCAAGTTACTGGATCAACCGTCATTGTCTCAGTTCCAATTTGTG